>JBDSFL010000107.1:0-4256 GCA_039919545.1 Thermoanaerobaculia bacterium
CGAGCGCGCCCGCGGCGCCATCGCCCTCGTGCGTTCGGGCGAGATGAAGAGCGTCGACGACCTCTTCGGCGAGTACATGAAGAACGGCTCCCTCCTCGAGGCGGCCACGAAGGCGAAGGTGAGCGCGATCTGGATCCAGTCCTCGCGTCCGCGCGGCCTCCTCTACCGGCATCCGATCTCGCTCACCGGCGCGCCGGCGGCGATCCCCGTGGCCATGGTCTCGCGCGACGCCTTCACGCGCGTCCTGCGCCTGAGCGAGCGGGGCGAGGTGAGGGTCTCGCAGACGCTCGCCAACCGGCAGGGACCGGCGTACGAATCGAGCAACGTGGTCGCGGAGATCAAGGGGCGCGAGAAGCCGGACGAGATCGTCGTGCTCGGCGCTCACCTCGATTCCTGGGACCTCGGCACCGGGGCGAACGACAACGGCGTGAACGCGGCGCTCGTGATCGACGTGGCGCGCGGCATGAAGGAGCTCGGCATCAGGCCGCGCCGCACCGTGCGCTTCGTGCTGTTCAATGCGGAGGAGCAGGGTATGTGGGGCTCGGCCGGCTACGTGAAGCGCCATGCGGCCGAGCTGAGCCGCACGGCGGCCGCGATCATCTTCGACATCGGCTCGGGGCGCACCACCGGCTTCTACCTCAACGGGCGCGGCGAGCTGCGCGCTCCGGTGAACCAGGCGCTCGCCGCCGTGGCCGCCCTCGATGCCTTCGAGCACACGCTCGAGGCCGTTGACGGCACCGACAACTTCGACTTCCTCCTCTCGGGTGTGCCCAACCTCGTCGCCGCGCAGGACTGGGCTCCTTACCTCCCCGATTACCACGCCGAGTCCGACACGTTCGACAAGGTGGACGGCCGCGAGGCGCGCGCGAATGCGGCCGTGGCCTCCGCGCTCGTGTGGGGCCTGGCGGAAAGCGAGCAGAGGCTGCCGCGGCAGACGCGCGCCGAGGTCGAAAAGCTGATCCTCGAGACGAAGCTGGACGCGCAGATGAAGGCCTTCGGCCAGTGGGACGACTGGATGGCGCGCAAGCGCGGCGTGACGATCGACCGGCTCCCGTAGGAGCGGCGAGGCCCCCCGGACGGCAATTCCGCGCCGCATCCCGCATAATTCCCCCAGATCCTGCTCGGACAACTGGAGGAGCTCCCATGGGAATGGTCGTGCGATTTCTCTCTGGCTCCCTTCTCGGCCGCGACTTCGAGTTCGCCAAGGACGCGGTCCGCGTCGGGGACGACCCCGATGCCGACATCCGCATCGACCCGGAAGGCAGCGACAACGCCGGGGCGCGCAACCGCGTCATCGAGGTGCTGCGCGAGGGGACCTCGTTCCGCATCCGCTCCGCCGGCAACCGCGAGATCTCGTCGCAGGGCGACGAGCGCGTGGTGGATCGCGACATCACGGTCGGCGAGGAGATCCGCTTCGGCGCGTGGGGCCCGATCTTCGTCGTCTCTCCGAAAGTTTCCGATGATGCATCGCTCTCGGTGACGACGCCGATCTCGGCGATCGACCCGGACGAATCCTCGCCGAAGCTACGCCGCAAGCGGGAGACCATCACCGACGTGCGCACCGTCTCGGGGGAGCGCCCCGTGGGGCCCAAGACCGTCTACATGATGATCCAGGACGCGCTGGGCAAGGCACAGGGGAGCGAGGGGAATCCCATCGAGCGCGGCACCGTCTTCATCCAGGAGATGGTGGGCGACACGATCCAGAACGCCACGCGCTCGCTGAAGATCGGCCTCGGGCTTCTGGGCGCGGCGTTCCTGGTGCTGGCGTTCGTGCTCGTGGCCAACATCGCCAGCACGAAGAAGACGCTCGCCACCGTGACGCAGCGCGCCGACAGCCGTGTGGCCGAGGCTCGCACCGAGATGGCGGGCGAGATGGCGAGCATCAAGAAGGGGCGAGACGACCTGGCCGGCGAGACGGCCTTGCTGATGAAGCGGCTCTCGGACATCGAGAAGTCGGCCGGCGGCGACCAGCGCTCCGTGTCCGACCTGAAGGGGCGGCTCCGCGAGGCCGAGGAGCGCCGGCAGGCGCTCGAGACGAAGATGACGAAGGCGATGGCGGCCCTGGACGCGGACCGCGCCGCCCTCGTGGCCGAGAAGGAACGCCTCACGCGCGAGCGAGCGGCCGACGTGGAGCGGCAGCGTGCGGAGGCCGAGCGCCAGAAGGCCGATGCCGCGGCCGCACGCGTCGCCGCCGCGGCTCCCGTTGCCGAACCCGCGCCGGCAGCGGCCCCCGCCACCCCGCGTTGATCGGCCGGATCGGCAAACAGATGATCGGGGAGGGCGCGCCTTCATGCGCGGTCGTGGGCGCCGCTCTCCTCGTGCTGGGCGCCGGCTCGCACGTCGCCGCTGCCCGCCCTGCGCAACGCGCGCAGCCCACAAAAGCGGCCTTGCCCGCGGTGGTCCCCGTCTCGGCACCCGCGCGCGCGCCCGCTGGCGCATCCGCCTGGAGCGAGGAGATCTACCGGCTCGGCCGCGAGGCGCTGGCCAAGGCCTCCTTCGAGACCGCGGTGCGGCTCTTCCGCATCCTGGAGAGCGAGCCCGCCTGGGAGGGCAACGCGAGCTACGCCTTCAACCGGGCCCAGGCCAGCCGCTACGCGGGAAAAATCGGCGAGGCGGTGTACTGGTTCGGGCGCTACCTCGCGCTCGACGCCGCGGCCTCGGATGCGAAATCGGTGGCCGAGCAGATCGCGAAGCTGGTGCCCGCCGCTCCCAAAGATGTGCGGGCCACCGCCCTGGAACGCGCGCGCCTCGAGTACGCGCGCCTCGTGGAAGATGCCGAGCTCGCGCGCGCTCTCGACGAGGCGCCGCGCGTGGGCCTCGAGGTGCGTTTCACACGCATCGCGGCCTCGGGCGCGGAGACGCCGTCCACGGCGTTCCTCTTCCCGGCGCGCGTCGTGTTCTGGGCCGCGCCCGAGGCGGATGGCGCGGAATCCGGGTGGCAGGCCTGGATCACCCCCACCGTCCCGGTCGCGGCACCCGAGGATTTGAATGCGCCGGCGCTCCTCTTCCTCCCGCCGGGGCGGCCGTTTCGCGTGGCGCTGGGGGCGGACCTCGTCTCGAAGCCCACGCTGCTGCGCGCCCCGGCGCCGCGCTATTTCCCCGCCGATCCCGCGCTGGAGGCCTGGCGCATCGAGGTGGTGGCGACCCTGCTGAAGACCGGCCCGCCGCTCCTCGTCGCCGCACGCGGCAACGGAGGTTCCGGCAGCGCGGGGGGCCTGATGGCCGACGTTCACTCCGGGCCGGCGGACGGGCTCGTGGCTCTGGGCCGCAAGCGGCGCGACGTTCCGCGCGAGGCCACGCCGATCGCCTTCGGTCCCCGCCTCGCTCGCCCGGATGCCAAGACGTTTCCGAAGCAGCTCGTCGTCGTCCTCGACTTGCCCGGAAAAGACGGAGACCTCGAGCGCTGGGGCACGCCGATCGGGCAGCTCGACATCGTGAACCGCTTCGGCCGGATGAGCGCGGGACCGCGCGGAGAGCCGCGCCTCCACGTACGCGACGCGGCGGACGGCCCGTTCCTGATTCCGCTGTCGAGCTAGGAGGCTGGTGTCAAACGGCGTGAGCCTCCTAGTGGCCCGTAACGGATGAATCGGATGCGGATCCGAACGCTATCGGCGGCGAGATCAAGGCGCGCCGCCGAAGAGCTGTAGCGGGCTCTACGCCAAGGCGGCGCAACGCGGAGATCGCTGTCGAGGGCCGAGCAGGCGCTTTCGATATATTCGTTACAGGCCACTAGAATGTCGGCTTGGTCCTCGATCCCCATCTGATTCCCGGCTTCGAAATCCTCGACCGCCTGGCCTCCGGCGGCGTGGCGGAGGTGTTTCGCGCGCGGCGTGAGGGCGATGATCTCGAGGTCGCGCTGAAGGTGATGAGCCTCGCGGACATCGACCCCGAGTTTCGCCCGGCCGAGCGATTCCAGCGCGAGGGGGAGCTGCTCGAGCGGCTCAACCATCCTTCGCTGCCGCGGCTCTACGACTTCGGCGTGACCGACCGCGAGCTGGGCTGGCTGGCGCAGGAGCTGGTGCAGGGCCGGCCGCTCTCCGAGTACGTCGGCCATCCCGTCGTTCAGCTGCTCCCGATCTTCATTCAGATCGCCGAAGGGCTGCAGGCCGTCGCGCAGGAAGGGATCGTTCACCGCGACATCTCGCCCGACAACGTCCTGGTCGAGGAGCGGCACGGCCGGCTCCGCGCGCGGCTCATCGACTTCGGCGTCGCGAAGGATCTCCTCGCGGGCTCGGAGGGCGGCGACCTCACCCGCC
>JBDSFL010000128.1:0-2662 GCA_039919545.1 Thermoanaerobaculia bacterium
ACCCGGGCGGAATCCGCGCTTCCCAGGCGGATCATCACGTTCGAGAGCGAGCGCACGCGGCGCTCGGTCTGCACGATGCCCCCGACGGGCGAGAGGGAAAGCAGGCAACCCGTGAAGGAGGATTCCCCTACCTGCGCGTCGGTGAGGATCCGGAACCGGATCGGGATCGGCGCGGCGAGCGACGCCAGCGTCGCGTCGGCCTGCGGGACGTCCAGGTTGTGCCGCCCCCGGATGCCGCGGACCTCGTAGGCGGTGAGCGGCTCCGAGAAGCCCTTGGCGCGCACCTCGAGCTTCGCCCCTACGTCGCAGACCTCGCCCACGGCGTCGAGACAGGGCTTCGAGACCAGGATCTGCCCGCCCACCGTCTGCGATTCGATCCGCGCGGTGAGGTTCACGTGGCTCCCGACGATGCCGTACTTCGCCCGATGCTCCGAGCCGATGTTGCCCACCACGACCTCGCCGGTGTGCACCGCGATGCCCATCTCGATGCGTGGCAGCCCCTCGGCCTCGTTTCGCGCATTGATTCCCGCCATCGCGCGCTGCATCGCCACCGCGCATGCCACCGCGCGCTCGGCGTCGTCGCCAGCGGGAATGGGCGCGCCGAAGATCGCGAGGACCGCGTCGCCCACGAACTCGTCCACCAGGCCGTGGTACTCGGCCACGAGGTCGGCCATCCCGCCGAGATAGTTGTTCAGCAGACGCACCACCTGCTCGGGCGAGAGCCCCTCGCTGACCGACGTGAATCCGCGCAGATCCGACATGAGCATCGTGACGACCCGGCGCTCGCCCCCGAGCAGGAGGCCGCCCGGAGATTCCAGCAGGCGCTCCACGACCTCGTCACTCAGATAGCGCCCGAAGGTCTTCGTGATGAATCGATTCCGGAGCGCGAGCTCGTCCATCACGCCTTGCAGGCGGTCCTTGGCGTGCTTCAGCAGGAGCTGGGTCTTCAGCCGGGCCCGCACGACCGGAAAGTCCAGAGGTTTCGTGACGTAGTCGTTCGCGCCGAGCCGGAGCGCCTCCACGATGTGAGAGCTGCCGTCACGCGAGGTCGCCATGATGACCGGGAGATCGACCACGGAATGCGTCTTGCGGATCGACTCGAGAACCTGCAATCCGTCCATGCCCGGCATCACCACGTCGAGGAGGACGGCGTCGAACGAATCGGTCTCGATGGCGCGGAGCGCGCTCGGCCCGTCGCCGACGCCGGTCACCTGATAGCCGCGCGCGCGGAGGCGCCGAGTGAGCATGTCGAGGTTGGCCGCGCTGTCGTCCACGACGAGCAGACGGGCCTTCGATTCGGGACCGTAGATCGATGCGTCCGTCTGCTCGGCGCGTCGGGCTCCCTTTCTCGGCCCGCCGGTCTCTTCGCGTTCCGAGGGCGGCTCGGCGGAGGGCACCCCCGAGCCGGACGTCGGCACCAGCGCCTCGATGAGCAGCATCAGGCGTCGGGCCGCGTTCTGGATCCTGTTGAGGTCGGGGATGCGCCCGGAGGCACCCTCCGTCCGAGCCTCTTCCTCCAGAAGCTCGGCGTATCCGAGGATCTGATTCAGCGGGGTCCGCAGCTCGTGCCTCAGCAGAGCGCGACGGTCGAGCTCCGACGAGCTGGGCCGCGGATTCTCCACCTTGCCGTCAGCGGACATGGACGGCTCGGGACGAGGTAGGGCTCGGCTCGGGGGACATCCTTCCATGCTACCAACGGTGACTGGCTGTTACGATCTTCCAAAAGAGCTTTTCAGGATGCCCGATGGGATCCGACGGAGGGGTGCGATGAAGCGAAAGGTGATTCTTTCCAAGGAAGCGGTCCTCTGGGAATCGGGCGACGCCGCCCGTTCCTTCGCCGTCCTCGAGCACGGCAAGCTCGGGATCAAGACGGCGCGAGGCCTGGCGGGGGTGATCTGGCCCGGCATGGCGCTCGGCGAAGGGTCGATCCTCACCATGCTGGGCGAGCCTCAGATCCGCACGGCCACGGTGTTCGCGATGACGGACGAGACGCTCGTCGTCGAGTATCCCGCGATCGTGGCGCAGGAGAGCTTCGATTCCTCCCAGGTCATCTGCCGCAACATGCTCACCACGCTCGTCGGGCAGATCGCGCGCGACTCGATGCTCCTCATGAACGCCCAGAAGCACAACCCGCTGGTGTCGCTCCCCTTCAACGGCCTGCTGCAGGGCATCCTGCGTTCGTACAAGACCCAGATCGCGAGCCTGATGCGCTGGGAAGACTTCGTCTCCCTGTTCCGCTATCTCCACGCCACGCGAAATTATGCCGAGGCGATGCGCAATTCCCTCATGGTCGCCTCGGCGGACAAGGAAGCCATCTTCAGGGCCTCGGAGTTCGCCCGCGACTTCCTGAAGGATCCGGAGGAAGCCGCGCTGCTTCAGTCCTTCCTGAGCGCCGAGGGAGACCGGAGCGACTGGATCGAGCGGCACCAGGCCAGCTGAGCTTCGCGAGCGCCTCGAGGACAGACTCCTAAGCCGAGAGGATGGCGGCCAGCTTCGACAGCAGGCGCGCCATCTCGATCGGCTTGGTGTCGTAGTCGTCGCAGCCCGCGGCCATCGCCTTCTCGCGGTCGCCCACCATCGCATGCGCCGACAGGCCCACGATCGGCACGCCGCGGGTGGCCTCTTCGGCTTTCAGCTGGCGCGTCGCTTCGTAGCCGTCGAG
>JBDSFL010000137.1:0-8927 GCA_039919545.1 Thermoanaerobaculia bacterium
GTCGTTGCCGGAAGGTGCTTTCGCGCCTTCTCGGCTCTGATTGATCCGACCGCCTGATGTGACGTGAGCCGTGAAGCCGTGAAACCGAACTTCTTGAGCTCGTTCAACCAGTTGTCGACGAGGGAGGACTGGCAGACGACGAGCACCCGCTTGAAGCCACGCACCGAAGCCCAGGCAGCGGCCGTGACGGTCTTCCCGCCTCCTTGTTCGTAGCCGAGGTATCCGAAGGGCTTCACGGCCATCCGGGCGACGTCCTCCTTCTGGTAGGGGAAGAGGAACGGCGCGGCCTTCTCGACGAGCCGCCGGTTGTGCTCGACCGATCGCGGAACGATCGCTTCGAGGTCTGGGGTGACGGGGAGCTCGAAGGCTGAGGTCAGGAGGCCGACGTCCTCGACGGAGACCTCGCGGAAGACGCGCGGGCCGCTGTCGGTCGTGACGGAGAAGGAGAGATAGCCGCGGTCCACAGAGGTCGTCAGCCGGACCGAGTGCCCTGCGGCCTCGTCCCAGACGTCCTCGACCTTGGCGACCTCGCGGTTTCGGACCCAGCAGGGGCGGAGGTGATAGTGCTTTCCGGCTGTGAAGAGCGCCGTCTCGCCCTCCTTCACACTCGATTTCGCCTCGTACGGGCGGTCCTCGATGTAAGCGAGACACTGGTGCGGCCGGGGTGGATGGATGGGCGTACGGAGCAGCGCGAATCGTTCGCGCTTCTTCTCGAGCTTGGCCCGATCTCCCTCCGTCATCGAGGCGGTCACGCCGAGGTCGGCGAGCGTCGAAAGGGCGGAGTCGGCACCGAGGGTGATGAGGGATGCCGGAGAGAGCCTTGCGGTGACGATGCCGTGCTCGATCCCACGGACCGGATCGAACGCCGTCACCGTCTCGTCGAGGAAACCGAGCATCCCGAGGACATCGGCCGCTCCCGAGACTCCCTTCGGCGTCAGCCGGACGGCATCGGTTGCCTTCACCGAGAAGAGACGGGAGACCAGCGGGATGGGAGCGTGCTCCGAAGCCGGGATCCGGTAGCGGGTGTCCATGACTCGGGCGAAGAGAGCTCGGAGGTCCGCCGGCGGGTCATCGCCGACCGTCGCCCTGAGCGGAGTCCAGTCACCGCTCCCGTGGTACTCGCGGCGGGCCACGACGAGGTCGGCGTCGAGCGACAGGCCATACTCGTCCTGGAAGAGCTTCGGCAGGGTGATGTGGAGAAGCCCGGCGAAGTTCGTGAACAGAACGTCGCGCAGGGAGCGGTCTTTTCGATTCTCAAAGGTCGAGCTTGGCAAGATGGCGACGAGGTGCCCCCCGTAGGTCAGCGCCTTCGAGCAGATCTCGAGCGTCGCTCCCTGACTCTCGAGGAGGCCGCCCGACGTCTCGCAGGACCAGGTCTCGACCGGATCGGGCTTGGGCCACCCGAGCCCGTAGGGCGGATTGGTCAGGACGAGCGAGAAGCCAGAGAGGAGATGTCGATAGTCGAGGATGTCACCGACGCGTACGTGAGCGCTGCCGAGTGTCTCAGTCGCATGTCGCGCGGCCAGCTCGTCGAGCTCGACGCCGACGGGAATCGCTCCGGCAGCCTTCCATGGGGCGAGGAGCCGTCCCGATCCGCAGGTGGGGTCGAGGACGGACACCGCCGAAATGGGGCCGTCCGGCAGGAGAGGCCGGAGGCACTCGAGGAGGAGGTCGGCCAGCCAGAGCGGGGTGAAGTACTGGGCGTGCTTGCTTGCCGAATAGCTCCGGAAGCTGAGGGCGTGATTCGCTTGGCGGCCTGCGTAGGCCGCGCCGAGGGTGGCGGCTTCGGCCACGGAATTCTCCTTTCTTCATTGACGCAATGAATAGGAATCGGCTGACGAGAAAGACCCGCCAGCCGAAGGTTCGAATTGGGAATTGGTTCAGGACCGGGCATCGCCTATCGGGAGGGCACTCGGGAGTGGAGCGTCGCTGCCCTTCTCCCGCCAATGGCGCCGAACCACGTCACGCCACTCCTGGCAGGTCACCATCGGGACATCGTCGAGGAATTCGAGCGGACAGTCATAGAAGTAGGGGTGCTGCGACTCTTCCATCGATTTCGAGCCCCAGCCGTAGTCGTGCTGTTCGGCGAGGAGCTCGCAACCGATCCAGCGAACGCTGGCGCCATCGGTGTCGGTCGTCTCGCGAACGGTCCAGAGGACGTTGTCGTTAACGTGGTGGCGAAGTGTCTTGCTGCTGGCGGTCTTACCGGTGCGGTCGCGGATGAGGTCATCGATGATGGAGCGCTTCGTCGCTCCCCTTGTGAAGTCCCAGCCCATTGGCTGATCTCCTTTCAGATGTGTTGATCGGTTGCTGGGTGAAGGACGGCCGCTCTGCGGGATCGCTAGGGATGCGTGCTTCCGGCCGGCTCGGTTTCGATTCCGAGGAGCTGACTGGCTTGGTCTGAACTGAAGCCTGCCGCGACTTCGGCGATAACGAGAGAACTCTCCGAGAGGCCGGAGTCCTCCAATCGCTCGAGGCGCCAGAGAAACGGTCCGTCCCATCTCCCGGCAAGAGTGTTCGCCCTCGCGCGTATCGCCTCCTGATCAGCGGCGATTCCAAATCGTCGAGCGAGGTAGCCGAGTGCCAAGGTGACGGAGCCCACCGTCGAGAGGCCCAGGAAGGCGAGCTTGCGGTCGGCGTCCAGCCGGTAGTCGAACCACGGATGACGCCAGGCGGTCGCGAGTCGATGAGTGCCGTCCCGCGCTCCCTTCACGAGCCAGTCGGCCTGCGGGAGGTCGTCTCTCGTGAGGGAGGTCCGGCCCGCGACCTGGATGAAGACGGGACCGACGCGCCGAGCCTCGAACCATCGCAAGACGGCGTAGTCTTTCCCGTTGATGACAGCGTAGGGGCGGTCCTGGATGCGGATGAGGTGCACACGAATCCTCCATTTCTTTGGTCACGTGGCCCGGCCGACCGGAACGGAAGCCGATCGAATGCGACGCGGTCAATTCGAGACCGACTCGGTCAAGTGCCGCTCGGCGTCACGAAGAGAACGAACGGGCGTCCCTCGAAGGTCACGGTCGCGAACGGGCCGTCGGCTCCGCAGGCGAGATGGTGGAGGTGGATCTTCGAATCGAGATCCTTCGTCCTCGCGCGCTGGACGCCATGCCGGTCGAGGTGGACAGCGACGAGATCGATGAAGTGCTCGGTGCCCGAGATGACAAGGGTCGCCCGAAGCCATTCGTTCTTGAATTGGTCGACCGGGTAGAACGCGATGCTCGCAAGATCGAGGGTCACGCGGCGACTCCCGCCGTCATCGTCATGGAAAACGTCGGGCGGCCGGCGCGGAGGATCTTGTCTGCCGATCGGAAGATTCGCTGGGCGGAGTGTTCCGGCAGTAGCTTTCCTTGCCCGTGCCATGCCTGGATGTAGCCTCGGGCGTATTCGCTCCCCGGGAGCCCCAACGCTTCGAGGCAGAGGAGTGCCACGGCTTCCGCCTCCGCCTCGGTCAGGGTCTTGGGGAGATCGAGACGGTCGTCGCCGTCCGTGACGGTGTGGCCGAGGAGGACGTGACCGAGCTCGTGGAAGAGCGTCTTTGCCGGGAGCTGCGCGAGCGGGCTGACGGCGACCGTGCGGTCCCGCGCGTACCCCTGGACGTTTCCGTTGGTGTGGGTGAATGGAACCTCGCGCACGCCGATTTCCTCGAGGGCGCGGGCCCTGTCCCACTCCGGGATCTCCGCGTCCGCCGGAAGCGAGTCGCCTTCCGTCTGGGCGAGCACGAACCAGCGCGGCTTCCAGAGGAAGATCGTTTTGGACGCGGGTGCGAAGACCGATGTCGGCTCGTGGTCGGATTCCTCGTTCGATCGTTCCTTGACCGTCACGGGCATGCAGAGGCTGAGCGCCCGCTCGCCTCGCTTCACGTGGCGGCCGAGCTCATTCCACTTGTGAACGGTTGCGATGGGACCGGGCGTGAGTCCGCGGCCGAGGCACTGGCAGAGCGCCGCAATCTGGTTGCCGAGCGAGTAGCCGTGGAAGCGGCGGTACGCTTCGAGAATGAGGCCGGGCCGTTCCACGGCCTCGATGAGGAGCTCGGACCAGCGGGGGACGACGGGTTTCATCATGGGTTCCTCCGACGTTGAAATCAGGGCGAGAGCGCCCTCGGCCGGCCGACGTGCAGATGAAGGGGAAAGTTCCCCTGCGGTCATGCGGGTGTGTTGAGCACCGGTGCGATGCCGCGAAGATCTGCCACGTCAGCCGGAAGAGAGCGCCCTCGCTCGGGAGGAACGGCGATTAGTTGTGGCTATGAATCCGTGAGACTCGAGAACGCCCTCGGGCGGCCGACGCGCACGATTGGGGAAGACCCCTGCGGTCGGGCGGGGCCAGAAAGGCCCGTAGCCGCGATGCCGCGTTATTTGAGTGCCGCGTCGGCCGCTGGAGAGCGTCCTCGGATTCTCCCCGTCGGTCTCGTACCTTCGATTGAAGGATGATCGACGGGGGCCGGGATGGGAATGGTCACCGGTCGCTTGCCGGACGCTTGGAGTGAAGCCGATTCGGGCATGGAGCGGGAGGGCCGGGGGGCCTCTTGTGGGGAACGCCCACGACCATAATGTCTCGTGTCTGCGACCACGAGATTGCTCCGGAGATGTGGGGATTCACCACGTTTCAAGAAACCGATCGTGCTCCTGGGTGTGGCAGCTCCGGCAAAACCTCGTAGGCCGCGAGCACCGCGCCGTCAGGATTGACCAATAGAGATAGCCTCACATCTATCGGAGCGCGTTCGTACTCTATGCGGACTTCAAGTGTCAGCGACTCGTCGAAAGCAACAGAGCTAGGGTCGCTCTCTGGCGTCCATCGAATCTGAAGTTTGCGGAATCGATCGCGGAAAATTTCGTACTTAACTACCCTGACGAAACGCGTCGGTGTTCCAGGTCCAGTTGGGGATACTTCAAACTCTGACCTTTCGTCGTTTGTAAGACGCAGCCGCATTCCTTGCGGTTTTATGCGCTCACTGCTGGAGCTGCGAAGAATCACCGATACCCCACTCGCTAAAATCGGCCCACGATTCGCAATCCCGATACACACATCACCGTGGTTTAGTGTCACCAATGGTTCTTCCTGCGTATATTCCCCGCCGTACGGAAATAGCTTCCCCGTCACGCATAGTCGGTCGTCTGGATGGAAATATGGGACGAGCAGTGGCACCCTCGTTTTGAGAAGTACCAACTTGGCCTCTTCGTCTAGCAACTTGGCGTGTTCCTGGGACGCTTTGCCTTCCGCTTCTTGGGCGCGGATCTTTTGTGTACGCCATACATCGAAACACGCCTGAAGAAGAAATACAAAGGCAAGCGTGAAGAAGGCTACGCTAGACACAGGAGCGCCCTTCCCCTTCTCGTAAAACAATACTGCGGCGACTAAGAATCCCCCGGTAAGCAGATTCGACCACCTCAAGACGACTGCGCCGAGGAATTCCGTTAAGTCTTGAAGCATTGCGATAGTTTGCGGGAGCGTCTATCTCGGTGTCAAAGCCGGTAGTGCCCCCCAGCGTAAAGCCACCAGCTGCTGTTTCTGGGCTCTGAACTCTCTAAGGGCTTTTAGGTATCTTCGCTCGCCATCGTGCCACCGGACCTGCCGATCAGTCTCATAGGTGACTCAAGTTCGAGGGCGCACGATACCCCTGGATCAATACAGCGGCGCCGAGGGCGAGTAACATGCCCGGGCAAGGAGATCCATCGTCGCGATGCGATATACGTATGACATCGCCTTCTCCTTCGCCGGCGAAAACCGCCGCATGGCGCGACGCTTGTTTCTCGAAGTCACGAAGAAGAAGGGCCTCCGAGCCTTCTACGATGAGAACGAGCGCCCTCAACTCATCGGTAAAACCGAGGACGAGTTCGCAGCGATCTATCGGAAGAGATCCCGCTATGTCGTGCCCCTCATCTCGGAGGACTACAAGAACAAGGACTGGCCTCGCTTCGAATTCCAGCACGCACTCCTCGCCGAGAGAGAGCGAAAGCGCGAGGTCATACTCCCGATCAGGCTCGACGACGCCTTAATGGTCGGGTTGAGGCCAGACAAAGGCTACTTCGACGCCCGAAAGCAGAGCGCACCAGCCATCGCCAGGGATCTCATAGCCCGCGTCTTTCCCTCTAAGCGACGAGTCAACCTAGTGACGCAACGCGTCATCGTTCGCATCCTCACCGACAAGAACGTGCGACACGTGGCGGGGCTGCTCGCAACCGGTCCGCCGGCCAGACTTGAGCACCTTCGGAAGATGATGCCCCGCAAGGACTGGACGAAAGCTCTGAATGCACTGCGGCGGGCAGGGTGGCTCGCAACCCGAGAACCAATGATCACCCTCACACCCAAGGCCAGTAGGTCATTACGGCAGAGTGAGCATGACGTGCGCGCCTGGCGGGAAGAATGGATCAGCACTTTCGAACGCTATGCCGGACACCCTGACGCGGACCTGTTCCGAGCCGCACAGTATCGATTCCTGGGGCGTCGTGACGAAGCGCTTCTTCTTCTGGCCGAGACCGCGCAGGCCGCGAACCGAGAGTCATGGCTCCGACTATGCCAGAACGTGCTCACCATGGTTCTTGATCAAGATGCCAAACGGGTAGCCGCGTCGACGCGAATACGAGCAATGAACGCGTTGGGAATCTGCGCATCACATCAGCGCGACTACACGACCGCACAGACACTCTTCCAGGGACTTCGACAGTTCGCGACTCGCCACGGAGATCAGTGGGGCGTCGGCCAGTCGCTCATAAACGAAGGAGTGTGTCGGGCCAACACGGGTGACCTTAAGGGCGCGAGACTTCTCTATGGGCGAGCGACCAAGCACGCGAGACTGCACCGTGACCACTTTCTCCTCGCTCGGGCGCTAGGAAATTTCGCCCAGCTCCTGCCTAGCACGGAACGAGGCCGCGCAAGGGCGATGCTGCGAGAAAGCGCCACGATCAAGCGACGTGTCAACGACGACATCGGCCTGTTGGGGGCGAAGATTGCCATGGGGAACTTCGCCGCTCAGGATGGAAACCTGACAGCGGCCATTCGATCGTTCAAAGAGGTCGTCTCGGAAGCCGCGAAGATTGGCGCGGTGCAGGAGGAACTCCTGGGATACCGTAATCTCGCGCTGGCATATCGAGAGCACGCGGAGCGCCAACGGTCCTTTGCTGCATACGCTGCCGGCGCGCGCCTCGCGCGAAAGACAGGCTACAACCAAGAGCTAATCGAGCTCTTGCGGGGACACGCGATCGCTCGCGAGGAGGTGAGGCACCACCTTTTGGCCGCCACCCTCTACCGGGAGCTAGCAGACGTGGCGGCGGGAGCGAAGCGGTCAAGTGAGGTGCGTATTGCCACCTTCAACCAGGCAGTCAACCTGCGCGAGGCCGGGAAAACGCGAGAGGCTCTCCGGTACTTCTCGACCGTGCTCAAACAGGCTCGCGCTGAGAAGGATATTATGATCTTGCTGAGGAGTCTTCTGGCGATCGGTGACCTTAGGCGCGAGAAGAACCCCAAAGCTGCCTTGGAGCCGCTGAAAGAAGTACTGCGTGTCGGACGGAAATATGGCCACGAGGGCGCGATACGCGCCGCTCATGACTACCTCCGGCTCTCGTACGAGAAGATCGGCGCATATGCAAAGGCCGCCGAGCACCTCCAAGCGCTTGAGGCAAGCGCCACGGGACAAGAACTCGTAAAGGTGCTCTACGAGCGCATCCGCATGCTCCTGAAAGCAGGAAAGTGGCGAACTCTCGAAAAGGTATTCCCCGACCTACAGAAGCGTGTGCGGGCCGCTGGCGACCGCCGCACAGTTGTCGACCTCTACATGCTCCTTGGCGACGCGCACTGGGAACGGAAAGGTCGCGCGAAGGAGACCGCACTTCAAGCCTATAGTGTCGCGCTGATCGACGCGCTCCGGGAAGATTTTGAACCAATGGCACGGGTCGGCCTTCACGCCTTCGCTCGCATGCTAGCAATCGCGAGGACGGATGCTGGCGAGTTCGAGACTCTCGCGCGCAAGCTCCACAAATGGGTGGTGAAGCAAAGCCTCGGCGTGAGGCTAGAGCGCTTCATAGAGTGGCCTCTCCGCCTGGCGCGACAAGTGCTGGAACGGCTTAGAGCTGGGAAGAAGCTCACAGCCGAGGACTGCGGGCGCCTCCTCCAGGAGGAATTTAGAAGCGCGGGACGTAGCAATGCCGCCGAACAAGGGTAAAGAGCTTGTCCGATGTCGAGATGATGTCGCAACGGCGGAACATGCTATCCGCCTTGTCCCCACTGATTATCGCAACGCTCTGCGGGGACCCGGCGCAGATCTGGTCTCTGGTGGGCTGGAAGGACATTGGAGGTGCTGAAGGCGTTCGTTGACGAAAGCGGCATACACGACGGCGCAAGCATTTGCGTTGTCGCTGGATACGTAGGAACCGCTGCTCAGTGGCAACTGCTCGACGAACTACTCGCACTGACGGTTCCTAACGAAGTCTTTCATGCCAAGGATTTCTACGCCCGCCGCAGCGGTGGGAGGCGGGTTGGCCGATACAAAGGATGGTCAGATGAGCGAGCAAGTACCCATCTAGAGCATTTCGTTCGATCCGTAGAAACTACGGGCGTGCGGCAGATAGCAGCGGCCGTGAATGTCAGGGATTTCCTGGCGATGAGCATTGAGGATCGTCGAGTCCTGACGGGCGGCGAACAGCGCAGAAGTATGGTAGACGGTGTCGAGACAGTTGAGGCTAGCGGCGGGTCGCCAAAGCACGCGTATTACCTTGCCTACATGCAGGTTCTGATCGAGGCGTGCCAGGCACTAGACGCAATAGGCGACGAGGGTCCCGTAGAGCTTGTACTCGGCGTTAACGACCACAGGGAATGTCCCGATCTTTGTTGAAGATGGAAGTCGGGACGGCTGGTTTCATGATCTTACGCTACGGCGCTTTCCGAGACGGAGTTGGGATGAAGGCGCGCAAGGGCGGCGACGAGCGTACCCAGGT
>JBDSFL010000285.1:0-6515 GCA_039919545.1 Thermoanaerobaculia bacterium
GCCCGGGATGTAGGCGAGATAGCCGGGACCTGCCGTACCGAACCCCTTCGGGAGAGCCCTCTCGAAGATGAGCTCGAGAAGATTTTCGAAGGACTCGCCCTGGAGCGGGAGCGGCTCTTTCAGAGAGCGGGCCAGCTCGACCGAGCCCTCGGTGTCCGCGGCCGGGCGCGACGGAAGAGTTTCCACATAGGTCACGATCCGATCCATGGCCTGGGCCACGAGGCGGCGCATCTCGTCGGACGGAAGCTCGAGCTCTCGATTCACGGCGCGGAGTGTAGAGGAGGCCCTCGCCTCATCGCGCGAAATGCGGGAGTAATATGGAATCCGTCGCGAGACATTTCATCTCGGTCAGGTGCCATTGAAACCACACGGCGCATTGCTGCTCTCCCCGCCCCTCTCGTCGCCCGCGGAAGACGAGCGTCCGGTCTCCTCGGCCGGAGGGCGTGAGTTCGTCTTTTCCGACATCGCCGAGCCGCACCGCGCCCGCGGCAAGGAAATCCTGAGAAAACATACGGAGATTCGTGCGCTCGCGGGGCGAAACGCATGGAGCGCTCTATTGATCGTCGGCGTCGTGGGCTTCCAGCTGGGGCTCGCGTGGCTCCTTCGAGCGCAGCCGGTCTGGGTCATCGCCCTCGCCGCGTTCTTCATCGGCGCCTTCGCCAGCCACGACCTCTGGATCCTGATCCACGAATGCGCGCACAACCTCGTGTTCGCGCGCAGCTCCTCGAACCGGATCGCGGCGATGCTCGCCAATCTCCCGCATCTCCTGCCGAGCGCGATCTCGTTCCAGAAGTACCACCTGAAGCATCACGCGTTCCAGGGGGTTTACGAGCTCGATGCAGACATCCCGAGCCGCTGGGAAGCCAGGCTCATCGGAGGCTCCACGTTCGCGAAGGCGATCTGGCTCCTCCTCTTTCCCTTCTTCCAGGTGACGCGCCCGCCGCGCCTGAAGGAGATCTCGCTCTTCGACGACTGGGTCGTGCTCAACATCGGCC
Organism: Thermoanaerobaculia bacterium; assembly: GCA_039919545.1. Lineage (GTDB taxonomy): Bacteria > Acidobacteriota > Thermoanaerobaculia > UBA5066 > UBA5066 > JBDSFL01. Next base: position 996 of record JBDSFL010000285.1, read on the forward strand.
TGCAGATCGCCTTCGACGTGGCCGTGTGGTTCCTGCTCGGGCCCAAGGCGCTCCTCTTCCTGGGGCTCTCCTTCTTCTTCTCGGTCGGCCTGCATCCGCTCGGGGCCCGCTGGATCCAGGAGCACTACCTCATTCACGGCGAGCAGGAGACCTCGAGCTACTACGGCCCCCTGAACCGCCTCGCGTTGAACGTCGGCTACCACAACGAGCACCACGACTTTCCGTGGGTGCCCTGGAACCGCCTGCCCGACATCAAGCGGATCGCCCCGGAGTCGTACGACAGCCTCACGTCGCATGGCTCGTGGACGGCGCTTCTGCTCAAGTTCCTGTTCGGGCGCGATTTCTCGCTCTGGTCCCGGACCGTGCGGAAAGAGCGCGGCGGAACGGCGGGCACGCCGTAAGGTTTCGCCGGCCCGACGACGAAGAGGAGGGACGTCCCCTTCGTCGTGCGGGCTTCGGCGAGGTTCCGTCAGAACCGGAAGTGCAATCCGAGCTGGATGACGGGGATGAACTTGTACTTCGAGATCTCGTCCTCTTCCCTGACGCGCTCGGCCTCGAGGTCGGAATAGAACTGGGCGCGCACGGAAGCGGGAATGCGGGGATCGTTCGGCACGGCGGTCCCGAGCTCGATCTTCGGCGAGCCGGTGTACAGGACACCCAGGTCGAACGTCAGGCGGAGCGGGCTGCCGGCCCCGACCGGATTTCCGAAGCGAAAGCCTCCGTACGGCGCGATCGAGTTTCCCGTCTTGGCGGAACCGACCAGGAGCCCGTCCGCCGGTACGGCGTACGTCACCCCGTTGATCCGGATCGGAGCCAGCCCGCGCGAGACCGCGGTCGCCGTGATGTCGACGTAGGCCACGCCCAGCGAGAAACTGACCGCTCCGCTCCTCGTCAGGCCGATGTCGAACGCGGCCATCCCGCTCCGCACCTTGAGGTCGGCGTCGTAGGAGACGTCGCGTTCCGTCGCGGACCGGCTGAAGGTCGGCAGTCCCTGACCCGCGGCTCGGATGTTGATACCCGGGGTCAGGCCCACCGTCAGCTCCAGCCCGACTCCGGGCGCGCCGGCGAGAACACCCAGAGCGACCTGCTGCGCCGAGGCCACGCCCGACAGAGCGCCGATCGCACAGATCACGGCCAGTGTTGCTTTACGCATCGAAACTCCTCTTTCCGCTAAACATTGACCGGGATTGCCAAGCGTAACATTTCGCGCCGCGGCAACAGATCTCGAGCCGGATCATCTGGCTCATCGCCGGGCCAGGCCCCCCTCGACGGAATCCAGCGCTTCCAGTGCGGGGCCTGACCAGAGCTCCCAGCGCGCCTCCGTGAACGGGCCGAGCGATGGCTCCTCGTGCGGCACGATCCGGATCCGAAGCTCGGTGAGCCCGGGCCCGAACGGGAGCTCGACGTCGAGGTCCGCTTCCTGAAAACGACGGAACGGATTCGCGGCGACCGGCGGAAATTTCCCGGCGAAATTTTCGTTCACGATCACATCCGCCGCCGGGCTTCCGAGCGCCGCGTCGAAGCGTCGCCGCAGCCGGAAGCGGGTACCGCGCCCCGCGACGCGGAATCGAAAGCGGGAAGCCCCCGTCGTGCGGGAGCACACCGTCTGGCGCACGGCGACGAACGGCTCGGCTTCGAAGGCGCTGTCCACCTCGAGGCACACGGCGTCCCCTGCAACCGCGTAGCCGACGCGGGCCAGTCCGGCCGCATCGGACAGGTCGAACGCGTCCGCGTGCTGCAGCGCAGGATCTGGTCGTCCATAGAAATACGCGGTCGCATGGAAGCGCATCGGCAGCCGCCCCGTCGGGCCGTTCTCGAAACCCGCCCTCAGCGAGCGCGCGAACGGAACGGCATCGGTGAGCAGCAGCCGGTACGCCGCCGTCACGTCCTCGCCCGCGTCGTTCAGGAAGTGGTAAGGCGCGCCGTGGAGGGCCAGGCCGAAGCGGCCCTGATCGAAGTAGAAGCCACCGCTGAAGAAATCCTCGATGCCGGTGCCGTAATGCGCGGGGTGCGGCGAGTCGTCGACGAAGACGCGCTCGTCCCCTTCGAGGACGGAACGTCCCTCGGTCGGCGGGCCGATGGTGCCGAACTCGGCGAAGAGGCCAACCCACTTCCCCTGACCGCGCCGATCCAGAAAGACGACGTCGTTCGGCGGCTCGGTCTGCGCGGCGCGTGTCTCGACGGCGCCGAAGAGGCCGCTGTCGGCGGAAGGGATGCGCCCGGCGCTTCGCAGGCGATAGCGCACTCTCAGCGCGAGGGGCGAGCCGTTCCGGAGCGTCACCTGAGCGGATCGAAAGAACGGCATCGGGAAGTAGCTGTAGAGACTTCCGCTCTCGTTCTCGCCGACCAGCAGGGATCGCGTCGGCGAATTTCCTCCCTTTCCGAGAGCGAAAAACCAGGCGACCGGAAGCTCGGCGGTGGTCTCCCCGTCGAAGCGCAGCGTGAGAATCGTCGATTCCCGCGCGGACGCGGGCACATCGAGGAGGAGCGCCGAGACGAGGTCCGGCCCCGCGAGCATCGGCAGCGCCCGCGAGGCGCCGGCGGGAATGTCGAGCGAGCCCGAGAGAAAGGATCCTCCGGAGGATGACCAGGGATCCGTTCCGGGATTTGCCAGCAGCGCGCGCCAGCGCCCGATGTCCTCCGTGCCGGTGAACGTTTGCACGTCGCGCCCGTCCGGCAGCCGGTGGACCGTGAACTGGAACCAGAGCCGCTCGCGCGCGGCGCCCACGAGCGAGACGCGGCAGCCGGCGCGGTAGGGAATGACCACGGAGGAGACGTTGCCGCCGCTCGCCTCGAGACGGTGCGCGACCAGCGGCGCGGCGAACGGCGGATGCGTGCCGTCGAACAGCTCGGGGAGCGAGAGGTCGAGGCGCGGCGTGCTCTCGCCGTCGAGCCGGATCCGGATGCGGATGGCGGGGTTCAGGGGCTCGCTCACACCCTGGCCGGCCGTCATCCAGATGCGCACGAGAGCGCCGGCGCCGAGCTCCTCGAAGAGCACCTGCTCCTCGCCGTCGATGCGCAGAAAGCGCGTGTCGCCATCGGAGGTGCGGTCGAAGCGGCAGCCGGACGGGCAGCGGCTGCCATGGAGCAGCACCTGATCTCCGGCCGGGAGTCTCGGCAGCGCGGTCACGTCGGACCAGAATTCCCAGGGCTGAAACGGCTGGGCGGCGAGGTCGCACGAGAAAAGAAGACGGACGAGACAGGGGAGCAAGAGTGCTCGCTGCATGGCGGCGAATCGAAGGGCTAGCATCGCTCAGCTTTGGTTCGAGAGAAGCTCCCCATGAAACGGATTGTCGCAGTCCTGGATCGGAGGCCGCGAAGAAGTCGCTCGGGATGAAGTGAGCTGGACGAAGAGGCCCGGAACCTACCGCGCGAGGTTCGTGCCCGCCTCGTACTTCCAGGCGACCTGCTCCTTGGCCCCTTCGGCGAAGCGCGTGTCGACGTACTCCTCGAACTCGATCTTTTTCTCGAGGACGCCCGTCTCGATCATCAGGTCGCGCACGAGGTCGAAGTCGGCCTTGCGGGGTGAGAGCGGCGTGTACATCACGCGGTCCATCGGGTTGGTGAGCGCCCAGCGCAAAATCTTCGGGTTCTGGTTGTAGTAGAAGCGCCCCACGAAGTCGGCGGCGTGCTCTCGGTGGGGCCGTCCCTCCTCGAGCCAGAGCCCCGAGCGCGCGACGCCGTCGACCAGGGTTTGCACGACGGCCGGGCGGGCGGCGATCACGTCTTCCCGCACGACCAGGACGCACGACATGTAGTCGGGCCAGTATTCACGCGCATGGAACAGCACGCGGCCGAAGCCGCCGATCTCGGCCTGGGACGGGTACGGCTCGCCCATCGAGAACGCGTCGATGGCCTTGGCCGCGAGCGCGCCGGCCACGTCGGGGGGGGCCATCTCGACCATCCGGACCTCGCTCGGCTTCATGCCGAACTTCTTCAGGACACGGAAAATGATGAGCCGCTCGTCCGAGAAGCGGCTGGGGATGGCGATGATCTTTCCCTTCAGATCGGCGAACGTCTTGACGGGGCCGTCTTTCTGCACGACGACGGCGCTGCCGTATCGGTGGCCGAGATAGACGATCCGGATCGGGACCCCCTGCGACTTCAGAGCGATAGCCATGGGTGCGACGATGAAGGCCGCCTGCATCTTGTCGGCGATGAGCGCTTCCTTGATCTCGGGGAAGCCCTGGAACATGCGCGGGATGAAGAGCTCGCCAGCTTCGGAGAACCTCGAGATGTAGTCGGTCACCGGACAGGCCAGGTGGCAGGTGACCGGGATGTACGCGACATTCAGCTTGCGCTGGTCCGGCGCGACGAAGTCGTTGGCCAGGACGCCCCAGTTCACATTGAGCCAGGCGTGCAGGCCCGTGACGAGAAGGACCCAGGCGGCGACCCCGAGCCCGATGCGCTTGCGGTCGCTCACGCGGCGTCTCCGATGAATCCCCAGCGAACCGACTCGAGCTTCTCCAGGCGACGGATCAACACGTCGAGTCCCAGACCGATGAGCCCGATCAGCAGCATGCCCGCCACGACGAGGTCGTAGCGCTTCCCGGCGTTGCGCGAGTCGATGATGAGATAGCCGAGCCCGGAATCGACGGCGATCATCTCGGCGGCGACGACGACGAGCCAGGCGATGCCGAGCGAGAGGCGCAGCCCGACGAGCACCTGCGGCAGCGCCGCGGGGAGGACGACCCGGCGCAGCACGCCCGCGGCCGAGAGCCCGAAGTTGCGCCCGGCCTGCAGGTAGATGGCGGGCACGCTCTTCACCCCGTTCATCGTGGCCACCACGATCGGGAAGAAGGCACCGAGAAAGATCAGGAAGATGGGCGCGGCTTCGGCCACGCCGAACCAAAGGATGGCCAGCGGCATCCAGGCGAGCGGGCTGATGGGGCGACACATCTGCACCACCGGATCGAATGCGGACGCGAGGTTGCGCGACCACCCCAGCGCGAGGCCCGCCGGCACACCCACCAGGAGCGCGAGACCGTATCCGGTGAGCACCCGGCGCAGCGAGTCGTAGATGTATTGCCAGAGCACGCCCCGGCCCACGAGCTGGCGCATGCCGGTGACGACCTTCCACGGCGAGGGAAATACGTTCGTGTGCGACAGCTTCACGGCCGCCGTCCACACGAAGAGGAGCAGCGCCGCGGCGGCCAGCGGGAGCGCGATTTTCTCGAGCCTGCCACCGGCTGAGGTCGCGGCTTCTTCTGCGGCGGGCTCGGTCGCGAAGCGCTCAGACTTTGTGGGCAAGACCGATCTCGTCGAAGATGCTGTCGCGGAGCTCGATGTAGCGGCGCGAGCTGATGTCGCGCGGGTGCGGGATGTCGATCTCGACGATGCGCTGGATGCGCGCGGGGCGCGTGGACATGACCACGACGCGGTCGGCCAGCTGCACCGATTCCTCGATGTCGTGCGTGACGAAGAGGATCGTCTTCCTCTCGGCTTCCCAGATCCGGAGAAGCTCGCCCCTCATGACCAGCCGCGTGATGGAATCGAGGGCGCCGAAGGGTTCGTCCAGAT
>JBDSFL010000308.1:0-3534 GCA_039919545.1 Thermoanaerobaculia bacterium
ACGACGCGCTCGGCAAGCCCAGCCTGGCAGAGCAGGCGCGCCAGTCGGCGGCAGGAACGGGGTTTGCGCCCCCGCTGCAGCCCACGACAGGGCCCTCCGCCTCGTCTCCTGGCGGGATCCCGTTGAACGGAAGGCCGGTTCCCGGCACCACCGTCGATCTCCTCACCGCGGGGCGGGCAGCCATCGCCAGGGGCGACGCGTTCACCGCGCAGGCTGCCGCGAATCGCGCGCTGGAGCTGCAGCCGAATTCGAGCGAAGCGTACGGGCTGCTGGGCGACGCGCTGCTCGCCAAAGGAGAGCGCGAGCTGGCCGAGGCGAACTGGAAGCAGTCTCTTCGATACGACGAGAAGAACGAGCAGTCCCTTCTCTCGCTTGCCGATTACGAAGTCAGGCAGGGAGCGTGGGAGAGCGGCATCGAGCATCTCCACCGGGCAGCCGACCTGAACCCGCAGAACGGAGGCCGGCTGATCGCGCTCGGGCGCCGGCTGCGGAAGCAGGGAGACCTCGTCCACGCGCGCCAGGTGTTCGCCTCCGCGGTCACGGTGCCTCCTGTCGACCCCGGCACGTTCACCGAGTACGGGGCCCTGCTCATGCAGGCCAACGATCCGGACGCCGCGCTCGATCCCCTGATGAAGGCTGCGGGCACCGAGCCCAAGCGCGCCGTGCTGCACACGAACCTCGCGGTGGTGCTGCGGCAGAAGGGAATGCTGAAGGAGGCCGAGCGCGAGTACCGCGAAGCCCTTCGACTCGAACCCGATTACATGCCCGCGGCCAAAGGCCTCGGCGCGCTGCTGCTCGGAAGCGGGCGCCCCGCCGACGCGGCGGAATCCTTCAAGTCGGCGTCGCTGAAAGATTCCTCCGACGTCGATGCGCTCCTCGGCTGGGCGCGCTCGCTTCGTCTCGCCGGCCGTCCCGAGGAGGCTGCTTCGGCCCTGGAGAAAGCGACCGCCTCGGACGATCCCGCGATCCTCAACGAGGCGGCCGCAGCCGCGTACGAGAGGGGCCGCTACGCCGACGCCGAGCAGCTCTGGGGACGCGCGCTGGCGCGGAATCCGAACGACGCCGCGATCAAGGGGAATCGCGAGATGGCCGCATCGGCGCTCGCGTTTTTGAAATCGACCTCCGCTCCGATCGCCGCAGGCGGCGGCACGCCGGCGCGCTGACTCCGAACGGCATCCGGGCAGTCAGGGCAGCTCGCTGCCCGCTTCCTGCGCCGCATTGTCTCCACGAACGGCCTGCAGGAACTCCGAGAGGATGAATGCGGTGACGCCCCAGATGGCGTGACCGCGGTAGTGGTAGACGAGCGTGTTCACGTTTCGCCCCTTCCACTTCACCGTCTTCTCCTCGACGACCTCGGGATTCAGGAGGTACGAGAGGGGGATCTCGAAGATCGCCTCGACCTCTTTCTCGTGCCGCTGGAAAGTGATCGGATACGGGATCGCGCCGACGAAGGGCGACACCTCGAAGTCCGTGATGGTGACGAGCTTCGGCAGCGCGCCGATCAGCTTCACGCTCCCGCCCGGAACTCCGATCTCCTCTTCCGTCTCGCGCACCGCCGTCTCCCAGAGCGTGGTGTCGGCCGTCTCGCGCGCGCCGCCGGGAAAGGAGATCTGCCCCTTGTGATGCTCGACGAGGTCGGTGCGTTTCGTGAAAAGCGTCCAGAGCTCGCGATCGCGGACGTACAGCGGGATCAGCACGGCCGCCTCGCGCGTGGGCTTCCCCGTTCCGCTTCCTTCCGTCAGCACGCGCTCGCGCGGCGGCCACGGCCGGCTCAGCCGCTCGTGCATGTCCTCGATCCAGCTCATCGCGCTATAGCTCGTCCGGCAACAACGTCGCGTTGGCGGGAGTCTTCCGCTCCTTGGCCGACTTCTCCCCCGTCTTCACGAACGACTGCAGGTAGGCCTCGATGTAGCCATCCAGATCGCCGTCGAGCACGCGATCCACGTCGCCCATCTCGAAGCCGGTGCGGTGGTCCTTGATCAGGCGATACGGAGCGAGCACGTAGGAGCGGATCTGCGACCCGAAGCCGATCTCCATCTTCGTGCCGGCGCGCGCCTCGTCCTTGTTCTTGCGCTCCTCCACGGCCCTCACGTAGAGGCGAGAGCGCAGGACCTTCATCGCGAAATCGCGGTTCTTCCCCTGCGAGCGTTCGTTCTGACACGACACGACGATGCCCGACGGAAAGTGCGTGATGCGCACGGCCGAGTCGGTCTTGTTGACGTGCTGGCCGCCCTTGCCGCCCGCGCGAAATGTGTCGATGCGCAGGTCCTTGTCGTTGATCTCGATCACGATCGTGTCGTCGATCTCGGGCGAGACATGGACCGAGGCGAACGAGGTGTGCCGTCGCGCCGCCGCGTCGAACGGCGAGATGCGCACGAGGCGGTGCACGCCGTGCTCGGACTTCATGTGCCCGTAGGCGTACTCCCCCTCGAAGCGCAGCGTGGCCGTCTTGATGCCCGCGTCGTCGGGATACGACACCTCGAGGACGTCGGTCTTCCACCCTTTTCGCTCGCCGTAGCGGAGATACATGCGCATCAGCATCTCGGCCCAGTCCTGGGCCTCGGTGCCCCCCGCGCCGGCGTGGATCTCCACGATCGCCGGCATCGGATCTTCCGGGTCGGTGAGCTTGAAGGTGAGCTCCTTGGCGCGCGCGAAGGCGCCCGTGCGAGCCAGCGCTTCGTCCGCATCCTTCTCCACGCGCTCGCCTTCGCGCAGGAACTCGGCGAGCACTTCGAGCTCTTCTTGCTTTTCCTTCAAAGCCTTGTCGTCCGAGATGATGTTCTCGGCGCGCTTCAGCTTCTTGAGGGTCTCCTGTGCGCGCGCGGCATCGGTCCAGAAAGCGGGATCGCCGCTCTTGCGCTCCAGGTCGGCCTTGTCGATCTCGGCTTTGCGGACGTCAAAGATAGCCCCGGAGGGCATTCACCGACGAGGCCAGCTCGAGCAACCGCTCGATTCGTTCTTCGTTCATCGTGAAAGTTTCCTCTCCGCGACAGAGGGATTTCCGTCGGCGGCGGGCCTCCGGGGCTGGAAGACCCGAACGCGGAGGATAGCGGCGAGCAGCCCCAGCAAGCAAACGTGGAGCAGCGTGTCGCCGACCACCACGGCCGGAGCGCGCCGTGGCGAGACCGCGAATTCCGCGACGAAGCTCCCCTCGTGGTCGGGCGCGATCGTCTTCGTCGATTCGCCCAGCTCCGAGACGACGCCGCTGATGCCGGTGATCGCGGCGCGCACGAGCGGCGTCCCGGTCTCCACCGCGCGAAACACGGCCGCTTGCCAGTGCTGCCGGCGGGCTCCCGCCGTGCCGTACCAGGAGTCGTTCGTGAGGGTGAAGAGGAGGTCGGCCCCCGCGCGCACCTCGGCGCGCACGATCCAGGGATAGACGATCTCGTAGCAGACCGCGCCGCCGAGCCGGTGCCCGCCGAACGGGATGGGGGCGGAGCTGCTGCCCGCGGTGAAGCCGCCCGGCACGGCCCGGCTGATCGGCTTGATTTTCCGGAGAATCGTCTCGAGCGGCACGTATTCGCCGAACGGGAC
>JBDSFL010000322.1:0-13639 GCA_039919545.1 Thermoanaerobaculia bacterium
CGTTCAAGGCGCACTGCGCGTTCGGGTTCTGGCATCAGGGCATGGTCAAGGTGCTCGCCGACGACGGGGTGAAGGCGGACGACGCGATGGGGAGCTTCGGGAAGCTCACCGGCCTGGCCGATCTGCCGGCCGATCGGACGCTGCTTCGCTACATCCGTGCCGCGGTGAAGCTGAACGAATCGGAAGAGCCCGCTCGGAAGAAACCTGTCGGCAAGCCCGCCAAGAGCGAAGTTCCGGGCGACCTCGCCGCCGCGCTGAAGAAAAACAAAGAGGCGGCCGCGACGTTCGAGGGTTTCAGCCAGAGCAAGCGTAACGAGTACATCGAGTGGCTGACCGAAGCCAAGCGGGACGAGACGCGGCAGAAGCGTCTCGCCACCACGCTGGAATGGCTGGCCGAAGGAAAGGCGCGCAACTGGAAATACGAGAACTGCTAGGAGTCCGTCCACCCCGACGATCCTGTTCCTGAGACCGCGCCTCGACGCTTTTCAGGGGCGTGATGCGGTCCGGGTGCGGCGCTCGCTTCGCTTCACGCGTTTCTGCGCGTACATCATCTGGTCGGCCTCACGCACGAGCTCCTCCAGCGATCGGCTTTCGTTCGGCAGCGCGGTCGCGAGGCCCACGCTCAACGCAATCCCGAAGCATTCCGGTCGCAGGAGGTTCCGCGCGTTCATCGCGCTCTCGAGCCGCGCCAGAGGGGAATCCATGTTCTCGTCGCCGGCGTCGATCGCGAGGATGGCGAACTCGTCGCCGCCCAGACGGCCGATGACGTCGGAATCGCGGAACGTGTCCTCGAGCACACCCGCGACGTGGACGAGGAGACGGTCGCCCGCTGCGTGTCCGAGCGTGTCGTTGCACACCTTCATCCCGTCCACGTCCACATAGAACAGCTGGGCCAGCTTCATGACGCGCCCCGCCATCTTCACCTGCTGCTCGGCGATCGTGAAGAAGCCGCGCCGGTTGTAGAGCCCCGTCAGATCGTCCTTGAAGGCCTGGCTTTTCAGCTCGCACAGCAGGCGGTTTCGCTCGCGGGCGTACCGGATCGTGCGGCGAAGCACGCTCGGCGTCAGCTCCTGTTTCAACAGAAAGTCCTGGATGCCCGCGGCGGCGCTCTCCTCCGCGACCTGTTCATCGTCCGTGCCGGTGATCACGACGATCGGCAGCTCCGGTGCGGCGAGGTGGATGGTCCTGGGTGCCTTGAAACCCTGCGCGTCTGGAAGGCCGAGGTCGAGCAGGCAGATCTCGTAGACCCCCTGCTCGATCGCCGTCATCGCATCCGAGAGGCGCGTGACGTGCGTGATCGCATAGTGCTGCCTCGGATCCTCGCCCAGCACGTCCGTGAGCGTTTCGGACATCGACGGACTGTCCTCGACGAGCAAGAGCTTCAATGTCGGAACTTCGGGGATGGGCCCGGTCATACCGGCGCCAGCGGGAACCCCTCGAATCGGCATGATCGTCGTTAGGATGCAAACCATCTGCCGAACCGTAAGTTCCTGAAACGCCGTAATTTGAGAATTCAAGCGTCGGGAACGGCTGGACGATTCGGCATTCCGTGCCTCCTCCGGCACGAAAATGCCGACACGATTTCCGACGAATTCTAGGAGGCTGGTGTCAAACGGCGTGGGCCGCGTTCCGAGCGCCGTGGGGTGAGCTGCAAGGCGGCGCGACGCCCCCTTCACGAGTCGAGGCAGATGGCTGGGGGTCCGGGGGGCGCAAGGAAACGCGCCCCCCGGGAAGCAGCGCCAACACAGCAGATCGCCCCACGCCTTGCAATCGACCCCGCGGCGCCCGGAATGCGATTCCCGAGATGACTCGGACAGACTCCTGGGTCAGCGGGGGGTGGGAGTCGCGACCGTCCAGTCACCGTTCGCGGAGACTTCCAGCGAATCTGAACCCCGCGAAGGCGCGCCCTGAGGCGAGCCCGCCGAGATCGTCCACTCCCCGTCGGCCTGGACGTCGAGAATGTACGTGCCCTTGGATGGAATCCGCACCGCTTTGGATCCGTCGAACGGTCCGCTCGCGCTCACCAGGGTCTCCGCATACCGCGCCGTCTGCCCGACGAGACGGACTCCGAAGTGCCCCTCCCCCGAGTGGGTGAGCTTGAAGATGTACAGCGTGTCCTCGAACTCGGCGGGGGCGGTGGCTTGCTGCCCATACCCGACGAAATTGCGGGTAGCGATCTGCAGCGGCAGGTTCGCCGGAACCGGCGCCGAGACATCCGGTGCGCGCGTGACGGGCTCGACGCGTCGTGGCGTCCCCCCGGGAGGGGGAGGCGCCACGTGGGGCTCGCCCGCAACCGCAACGGCCTGGGCCGCGCCTCGGGCCTCGAGCTTGTCGAGCCGTGCCTCGATCTGCTTCAGCCTTGCGTCATCGCCACGGGAGCACGCGAGCGTGGCCAGAGTGAGGAGACAAGCAAGAGCGTGAATTCTGGGCCGCATCACTCACTCCTTCAGCCGGCGAGATCCCCGCGCCCCGCGTCTTCTCGACCACGATTTCGGAGGTGAGTCTATCTTCCGCGTGCCGAATGAACCGGAGCGTCCGGTCGCGCGAGGACCACATAACGGCTCGGAGAGCCCGGATTCGGGCCGAAGGGAAAGCACGTGACGAGGGTGAGCCTGTCGTCCAGCGTGTCGCCGAGCGCGCGGGTATCGTGGGCATCCACGACGCTCAGCGCCTGGACGCGATAGCGGCTCCGATGCAGGGTTCCGGTCGCGTCTCCCCGCGCCCGCCACTCGAGGATCACGAGATCTCCCCGCCTCACGTGCTCGAGCGGGCGGAACCAGCTCGTGCGGTGGCCCGCGAGGACGATGTTTCCCGGCTCTCCGAAAAAAGCCGACGACAGCAGCCGCGCGGGTCCGAACGCGAGAGTCCGCGGTGCCGCCCCCTCGAGCACCACCTCGTCGTAGCCTCGTTCAGGGATCACGAGTCGCGCCACCGGCAAGAAGTCAGCCCCCCGCCACGGAGGGCCGCCGAGTCCCGCATCCCGAAGAGCCCACGCGCGCTGGATCAGCGACCGCGCGAGCAGCCCTTTCCCCTTCAGGTAAGCCGCGCGGCCCGTGAGAAGAAGTCCGCACGACAGACCGGCCACGGCGACGATCCGAACGACCCGGGCTGCTCGGCGGTGCCCGTTCACCGTGCCGCTCGTGACACCCGTGACACTCGCGATACCCGCGCCGGAAGCAGCGGCCGCCACGCCACGAGAAAGAGCGGGAGGAAGAACGCGAGGAGGACGAGGCCGAGGCGCGAGAGGAAATCATCGGGCCCGCCGGTCTTCGGGTTCTCTCCCAGCACGCGCGCGGCGCTCCAGCCTTCGGGAAGCTCGGTCGGAACCGTCGAGGTCTTCGCCTCACCGCCGGGATTCACGATGATGTCCTCCACGGCAACCCGCGAGGTGAAGCGCGTGACGAGGTTGTAGCGCAGCGCCATGTCGACGATCGTCATGCGAATGGCCGCGCGTTCGCTCTCGGCCGCCGAGCGGAAAGCGTCGAGGTGCTCGTCCACGCGCTTCCTCGCCCAGAGCGTGGTGATGCCCGGATGAAACGCGGCAGCGTCGAGCCGGATCGGCAGGTCTTTCTTGAATGAACGGCCCGCGTCGCTTCCCGAGAGAGTCAGCGTCGCTCCCCCGCCGCTCCCCTTCAGCCGGCCGAACACCACGAGCGGCTGCCCCCGGAAGAGGTCGGGAATCCGGCCGGGCACCAGGTCCAGCACCTCGGCGCCGCTCACGCTGACCTTCAGGTCGGAGAGCACCGGGCTCTCGATCTGGCCGAGGAGCTTCGCCATCTGGTCGGTGATCTCCGCCGCGCTCGCGATCTGCGTGAACGTGCCGCGGCCGAACTGCGCCATCTTCGTCGCGAGGAAATGATTCGGGGCGCTCCCGATCGCCACGGTGAAGAGGCGCGCGTCACCCAGGTTCTTGCGCAGCGACGTGAAGATCTGCTCCTCGTTCCCGAGGTCTCCGTCGGTCAGGACCACGATGTCGCGCGTGGACCCGGGAAGCTGCGGCATCGCCATCACGTGCTCGAGCGCGGGCAGCATCATGGTTCCGCCGCGCGACTGCAGCGAGCGCACGAACTTTCGCCCCTCCTCGATCCGGGGAGCCGTCGCCGCGAATGGCTCTTCGTCGAGTACCAGATACCGGTCGTCGAAGGCCACGATGTTGAAGCGGTCTCCCGGGCGAAGGCGTTCGAGCGCCTGTAGCAGCGCCTCCTTGGCCTGCACGATCGAGTTCCCCTGCATCGAGCCCGAGATGTCGATCAGGTAGAGCATCTCCAGCGGCGCGCGTTCCGTGGACGTCCGGGCGGTGGGGGGAAAGGCGATCAGCATGAAGCTGGCGTCCTCGTCGCCCTCGCGTTTCGAGACGAACAGCGACGCGATGGGCTCTGCGTCGTCGGCGCGGCGGAGCGCCAGAACGAAATCCTTGTTCGGGATGGTCGTTCCTGTCTCCAGAGTGACCGTCGAGGTATTCGACGCACCGGTCGCGATCGCGATCGGGTGGGAGGGGCTGCTGATCGACGCGAGCGGAATGCCGACGTTCAACGAGACCTCGATCACGAGATCGGGACGAACCTCGACGCTCGACGCTCTCACCCTCACCGGCGGCGTGATCTTCGAGGCGTCCGGAACAATGCTCGTGTCGTTCGTGACGTTCGTGTCTTTCGTGACGTTCGTGTCGGGGGACTCGCCCGTCCCCTGATGGCCCACGGCTTGGTCCCCGGGAATGAAGCGCGGGCCGACCACGGTCGGGAAGACGAGGCGAAGGGTGCCCGCGTCCCACACCAGCGACTGCACATAGCGGAGCCGCACCTCGATCTCGTCCTTCGGCATCAGGTTGGCCACTTTCGCGGTGAAGATGTTCGGGCGCTCCTCGTCCACCAGCGCCGCGTGCCGCCCCTCGGCTCGGGCTTGCTCGTACACGCGGCGCGCCTCCTCGCGCTCCTTCACGACGCTCTTGATGACCCGGTTCCCGACGCGGATCTCCATGTCGTACAGGGCGGCGTCATGCGGCAGCGGGAACACGTAGATCGCTTCGACGGGTTCGCTCGCCTCGTTGCTGAAACGCTGGATGACGCTGGTGGAAGCAACCAATCCCGTGACGTCGATGGCCACCTCCGTTCTCTTCAGCGGGATCTCGCTGAACCCTGTGCCGCCGGGAGAGCGGACCAGCAGCGAACCGTGACCCGGATTCGGCGGCGCTTCGCTGCGGCACGGCAGCGCCAGAGCGAACGCGACCAGCGCGACCGCGAACGCGAGCGGCACGGCGTGGGTGCGCGTGGGTGAGAACGGATTGGCGGCGGGCGGGCACTTGGTCATATCGACCTCCACGACCGCCTCATCTCAAGGTTCATGCCGCGGGGCGCGCAGGAGAGCCGGCGATCGCGCTATCCGCAACGGAGTAATCTGCTCCAAAACGCAGCTCGCCCGGCACGATCGGTCCCCACCCGGAATCCGAGGTTCCGCCATCCGTCCGTACTATCCTTCGATCGCACTTCGCTGAGCCCGGCTCCCGGCATGGAAGGACAGGATGAAAATGGCTTCTCTCGCGCGCTGGCTGACTTTCGGCACGCTTTTTTTTCTCGCTTCGTTCTCCGCGATCGAGGCATCGGCGGCTCCCGTGATCGCCACGCACCCCCGGCTCATCTTCAACGCCGCGGGCAAGAGCCGTCTCGTCGCGAAGCGAACTGCCAACGACGCCTCCTGGCAGGCGCTGAAGGCGCGGGCCGACACGCTCGCCACGTACACGATCAATCCCTACAAGTCCGCCTCGGCCTCGTCCTCGCCGCTCGGCACGATCTTCTACACGTACCAGGGCGAAGGCTGGCTCTCCGCCACCCTACCGCTCGGATTCGCCTATCAGATCTCCAGCGACGTGAAGTATGCAAACAAGCTCATCGAGCTGGCGCAGGAGATGATCCGCGCGCAGGTCGATCCCGAGAACAATCCGCCGAACGGCCTGCCGCCCATCCGGCTCGACAGCTACTACGCGTCGCGCAACGTCGCCTCGGCGCTCGCCTTCATCTACGACTACGCCTACGACCAGCTCGGCGCCACGCTGAAGCCGCAGCTCGTCACGCTGATGAACCAGTACTTCGACGACGTGAAGGTGAACGGCTATCAAGCCCAGCAATTCAGCGCCGCCGCGGACGGCAACTATTTCGGGGGGCACCTTTACGGCGTCGCGCTCATGGGCTACGCGTCTTTCGGCGACAACCCGCGCGCTCAGGAGATGATCGAATGGGCGCGCATCCGCTTCGACGGCACCTCGGGGAGCACGCTCACTCCGGCGACGACACCCGCCGCCTGGCGCTCGCAGGTGTTCGACGGCGGCTTGCGTCCGGCCGTGGCGCTCGACTTCGATGGCCCCGACGTCAGCGGGAATCCCTTCAAAGGAGGCTTCGACTTCCAGGGGTGGTCGTACGGCTCGGAGGAATTCAGCCGGATGATCGACTACATGCTCACGGTGAAGAGCGCGACAGGCGAGGACGTGCTCACGCCCAACGTGAGCTGGTTCTCCCAGATGCTGCGTGGCGAGAAGCACGCGCTCTTCCCGAACCGCTTCATGATCGACCCGACGGGCGACTGGGGCGGATTTCAGGGGGCGGTCATCTCCCGCGGGCTCCCCTCGCGCCTTGCCTTCGTCCTCGCCGGGACGGCGGACGGCCCGGCAGCCCAGCATTTTGCCGAGACGGAGATCGGCGAGTCGACCGTTCCCGATGCCCAGGTCTTTCCGGCCGAGGCCTGGGAGGCGTTCTACTTCACCGAAGCGACGCGTCCGTCCACCGAGCTCGTGCTGCCTCCGTTCTACACGGCGTTCTCGCCGAGCTATCCGCAAGCGGCACCGAGCCCCGGCGGCACGAACGGGGCGATTCCGTACTTCATCATGCGCAGCGACTGGGGTGCGACCGCCACCTGGGCCTCCGTCCAGATGGGCACGCAGTGGTGGGACGATCACCAGCACTACGCGGCGGGCCACGTGATCCTGGCGCGAGGCAGCGACTACCTGCTGGTGAGCGCCACCGACTGGAAGTCGCCGCTGGATAACAGCGGGAACCTCATCCACGGCGGCCCGGGGATCCTCGGCATCTCCCTGGAATACCAGGAGTCATCGCTCAGCAACACGCTCTACTTCGACGACTTCGGCGATTTCCAGAGCGCGCAGCAGATCGCGAGCGGCGGCCAGTTCGCTGTCGGGATCGATCAGGTGGTCGCGGATGAGCTGAACCAGGATCTCAGCTACGTACGCAGCGATCTTTCCACGGCCTACAACCGCGCCGGCGACCCATCCGACACGCCCAACCGCAAGCTCGACTCCTTCTATCGGAGCTTTCTCTACCTGCGCGCGTCGAATCTCTTCGTGGTGTATGACCAGGTGACGGCCAAGCCCTCGACCAATGCCAAAGGGGCTTACAAGAAGCATCTCCGCTGGCACGTGCCGAGCCGGCCGGTGATCGCCGGGAATACGGCCACGATGGATCAAGGGCAGTCGCGGCTCTTCATCGACACGGTGCTGCCGGCCAACGCGGCCTTCACGGTGGTCGACGAGCTGACCAACCCCGATCCCTGCGACGGTTCGGATGCGGCCTGCGTGCCGTTCGGGACGTCCAACGCAGGCACCTATCGGCTCGAGGTGCGCGATCCGCTGAACCCGCTCTTCGTCCCCTTCCTCACCGTGCTCCAGCCGGGCTCCGCCACGAGCACCGCGCCCAGCAACGCCCAGATCACGTCGATCGACGGCAAGATGATCGGCGTCGAGATCACGCAGGCGGGCGGGGCGCGCAGCATCGTGCTGTTCAACAACCAGTCCGGTCAGGTGCCGGCGCCCATCACGTCGACGTCGTACAACGTCGCGGGTTCGGCATTGGTCTCGCACACGCTGCTCGGCGTCGTTCCCGGTGCGCGGTATTCCGTCGTCAGTGCCGGTGGTGTGGTTCAGATCAGCCAGAGTCCGGCCGGTGATAGAACGGCCTCGCCCGCGGGAGTGCTTCATTTCTCGGCGGGCACGGCCGCCGCGACGACGGCCTCCGTGCTCATCCCTTCGGGCGCGCGCGCCAGCGGCCTGGGAGGAGCCTTCTACACGACCGATCTCACGATCGCCAACACGGGAAGCACGGCGACCACGTTCGTGGTGAAGTTTCTCGGCAACAACGCCGACGGACGAAACGGAGCCGAACAAGGCTTTTCCATCGCGGCCGGTGCGACCACGACTTTCTCCGACGTGCTCGGCTCCGTATTCGGCCTGACGGCGGACTTTGGCGCGATCCGCATCACGTCGGCATCGGAGGCCCTACGCGTGCTCGCGCAGACGTCCACGCCGGGGTTCGGCGGCACCTTTGGGCAGAGCGTCCCGGCCGCGCGCTCCGAGGATCTGATCACTGGCGGCTCGCCGCGCTCGCTGCTGGCCGTGCGTGAGGACGAAGCATTCCGCACGAACCTGATCCTGGCCAACGCCACGGAGGAATCTCTCGACGTGGACGTCACACTCATCGGGGACAGCGGCGCCGTGCTGGGCACGGCGGGAAAGCGCTTCAGGCTTCAGCCGCTCGGCATGACGCAGATCACCCGTGTCGTCCGCGCGCTCGACGTGACCGCCGATGTCTCGGGAGCCCGCCTCGTGCTCTCGACGCCTGCCGCGGGCAAGTCGTTCGCCGCCTACGCGTCGGTGATCGACAACGTGACCAACGATCCCCGCACGCTGCTGCCGGTCGCGCCGATCGCGGGCGCGCGTCCGGCACCCGACTCCTGGTTCCTCCCCTCCACCGCGCGAGCAGGCGGTTCCGGGGGCGCGTTCTACACGACGGACGTCACCGTCGCGTATACACACTCCATCAGCGCGCGCTTCACGCTGAAGTTTCTCGGGAACAACATCGACGGACGCGGCGGCCCCGAGCAGACCTTCGATCTGGGCGCGCAGAAGTCCGCAACGTACACCGACGTCCTCGGCTCGGTGTTCCAGAAGACCGCGGACTTCGGCGCCATGAGGGTCAGCTCGCAATACCCCGCCTCGGATTCCAACTTCATCGGCGTGCTTGCGCAGACGTCGACGCCCGGTTTCGGAGGCACGTTCGGACAGAGCGTGCCCGCCGCCACAGCGGCGGATCTGATCCGCGTGGGCGGGCCGCGATCGGTCCTGGCGATTCGAGAGGACGCCGCGTTCCGGACCAACCTCATCCTCGCAAATACCACCGAGAGCACCCTTGCCGTGGACGTCCAGCTCATCGCCGCAACGGGCGAGGCGCTTGCCACGAAGCGCTACACGCTCGCGCCGCTCGGCATGACGCAGGTCACGCGCGTAGTGCGCGATCTGGGAATCGAGACGAACGTAAGCGGCGCGCGGCTCGTGCTCTCGACGGTCACTCCCGGCGGCGCGTTCGCGGCGTACGCCTCGGCGATCGACAACGTGACGAACGACCCGAGGACGCTCCTGCCGCGGTAACAGGAAGCCAAGTCCGAGCTCGACCTATCGAGCAGCGACAGCCGGGCCGTCGTCAAGACCGAGCAGGTGGAGGTATCCGAGCCGGCTCACCTCCGCCGTCGCCCGTCCGCTCGCGGGGTCGAAGCGCGCGGGGAATGATTCCCACGCGCTCGTCGCCGGGTCCCAGGTGACGACCGCGAGCCACGTGAAGCGCGCCCCGTTCGCGACGGGAAAGGAGATCGCCACCGCGCGCTTCGGCGTCGCCGTCCCCGTTTCGACTTCGAGGATGGGCGAGAGCGGTGTGAAATCGCCGAACCGGGCCACGGGGAAGCTGTCACGCATGGCGACCGGCGCCGCGTCGATCCGCGAGACGACCACCTGGGTGCCCTCGGGCAGCGCGCCGCCGGACGCCTCGACGATTATCTCCGCGCGATCGAGCCGACCTCCGGCTGCGGACGTCGTGAACGACCCGAGCGGCGTGCGACGAGCGCCTCCGTCCGCAGAGGGCTTCAGGAGCGCCTCGGCGGCGGCTTCCGAGTGAAGCGCTGGCGTGGGATTCGTCACCACCACCGGTGTCGTGCCGCGCGCTCGAAGCCAGCCGACGAGAAACCAGCCGCCGACGACCAAGGCAAGGCAGGCGAGCAGCGCGACCACGATTCGGACGACGGTGCTGTTCGTCGAACGGGCCGAGCGAGAAGGCCTGATCGACGGAGCGCGGGGAGCTGGAGAACGCAGCGACGGCTGCGACGCGCTTCGCCGCGAAGGGATCGGGGGAGGAGACGCGCTTCGCCGCGGCGGTGGTGGTGGTGGTGGTGGTGGCGATGTCCGTGGCGGTGTTGGTGGCAGCGGCGGTGTCGGTGGTAACGGGGGCCTGGACCGTGGTGTCGGCCGCAATGGGGGTGGTGCTGGCGCCTGGAGCGTCTCTGTCCGATCTTCGGGAGCGTCCAGATCGACGGCCAGGAGCTGGATCCGGCCGACCTGGAGGCGAGCTCCCGACCAGAGGACGCTCTGCGTGATGCGCTCGCCGTCGATCCAGGTGCCGCTCGTCGAGCCCAGGTCGAACGCCTCCCAGCCACCGCCTTCGGTCGGCCGGATCTCGAGGTGCGAGCGCGAGACTTCGTCGTCGTCGAGCACGACGTCACACTGACGGTTGCGTCCGAACCGGATCGCCTTCGACGCGTCCAGCGGCCACTCCCCGATTTGCACATCACCGCGGGACCCGATCAGCCGCGGCGCGGAGTCAGACCGGGGCTCACGTCCGCCGCTCATGCCGCTCATCGGGGCGCTGCCGCCGCGCCTGGCTGGGCGGGTTTGCGCGGCGGGGCCAGGAGCTGGCCCCAGGTTGCCGCCCTGCCCGGCTGCGGCGCGTACGTGTCCGGAAAGCCGTCGGGCGCGAAGAGCTTGGCTCCCTCGCTTCGCAAAAGCTCGAGAACACGGTTCTGCACGGAAGGATATTGCGACGCGTAGCCGTGCAGGACGTGGCCGATCGTCGTCTGGTACGGTGGTTTGAGACCGCCGCTGGAGCTGGTGAGGCTGACCGTGCAATCGTTCTCGCCGCGGAACACCACCGTACGGAACGCGAAGGCGTTCGTCAGCTGTAGCTTCGCAAGCTCGGCCCGGAGGTCGATGTTCCTCTGCACCACCTCCGGGTCTGCGGTCGTGGCCGCCGGATAGCTCGTGCCGCTGCCGCTGAGCTGGTTGGTGACCTGGGAGATCTCATCAGTGAGCGCCTGCTCCGCGGCCTTGGCGGCCACCAACCGCCTGGCCGCGGCCTTGTTGCGAAGGACGACGCCCACTCCCAGGTTCAGCGACTCGGCATTCGAGGCCCCCCAGAGCTTCTCGGCGCGGCCCTTGTAGATACCGCCGTAGCTGTCGAGGTCCTCGTCCGACGCGATGCAGGAGATGGCGTGAGCGCGGACGCGGGTCGGCCCCACCCCCCGCAGCGCCCCGCTTCCGGGGATCTGGTCGAGCGGAGCGCCCGTGGTGATGCGCTGCTCGACGACGTCCACGTAACCCAGAAAGATCTCCGTCCAGAGCGACGAGAGGTTCCACTTGCTCTCGGTGTATTTCGTGTACGCGTCGAAGAGCTCCATGACCTCGGACCCACGGTGCGTGGAGCTGATCGTCATCAGGCGGTTCGCGTCTCCCTGCTTGTAGTTTTCGGTGCGCACGGGCTCCCATCTCGAGGCATTCACCCTGGGATCCGGCAGGGAACCGCGAAGGTAGACGCGCGCCAGAACGCCGCCCAGGCTATGGCAGATCACATCCGCGCGCGTGGCGGCCAGCCGGTCTTTCCGGAAGGCTTCGAGAGCTTCACGAATTCCGCCTGGCGCTGCCCACAGCACCTGCTGATTGGCGTCGAAGGTGCTCGACGGCCCAAGGTACTTGTAGCTTCCGCTCGACTCCTTGTAGTCGACCAGGAAGACGCGGAACCCTTCCTGCTTCAGGCGGTCGAGCATCGTGATCGTGTTGCTCGGCGGAGCGCCCGGACTGATCTTGGCCCAGCATTCCGTCGGGTTGTCGTACGTCCCGTGAACGAGGACGACCGGCGGGCGAACGAGCGTCAGCGGGATCGTCGCCTCGCCCTTGCCCTTGGCCGGCTCGCGCGCGGTGAAGACGGCCTTCACCGTGAAGACGCGCTCCCCGCCGGCCGATCCGAAGTCGGCGGGCGGCTTGAACAGGGCGAGCGCGGCGATCATCTCCGAGCCGTTCAAAGGAACGGCGTCCACATCGACCGAATTTTCCCCCGCGCTGTCGAACGGGTAATTCGAAGTCCACTTCTTGCCAAACACGCCATGGAGCGTTCCGCCGGCGCCGGCGCCTTCCAGGGAGAGCGTCACCTTCCCGGCGACAGGGACGATCGCGCGGACGAGGAGGAGGCTCACGCCGTCCGCGGTCGCGCCGACGCGTTCGGACTTCAAGAGCTGAGCATTGCTTTCGAGGTAGCCCATCGAGAAGCCCGACAGGTCGCTGTAGTTCTGGCCTGTCGGCGGACGGCGGGAATCGTAGAGCGGATTCGGATCCAGGAGAGCGAGCTGCACG
Source organism: Thermoanaerobaculia bacterium (assembly GCA_039919545.1). GTDB lineage: Bacteria > Acidobacteriota > Thermoanaerobaculia > UBA5066 > UBA5066 > JBDSFL01. Next base: position 12,449 of record JBDSFL010000322.1, read on the forward strand.
TCCAACGAACCATCGGTCCTGGCGCTCGGCGGGACCGAGGCGTACAGCTTCCGGCAAAGGGCCTCGATATCGGAGATCGAGGCGTCGAAGATGGCCTTCGTCTCTTGCTTGCGGAGGGCGTGATCTTCATTGCCCCTGTTGTATGAATTCGTAGGCGAGTTTCCCGAGCGCAGCAATTCGACCGAGAACGACACCAGGCCCCGATGGAAGAACGCCTGACCGCCACCGGTCGCGTAGTAGACCTGAGACGTCATCGCGCCTTGAGGACGGCCCAGCAGATCGACGAGCCACCCTTCCCCGATGGGCTGCTTGAGGAGCGCACGCGCGCCCGGGCCGACATCGAACCACGTGCCGGCGCCGTACGTCGTCTCGTCTTCCACCCACTTCGGGATCGCGTGGATGCTGCCGGAGATGGTCCACTGCTTCTCGCCCGGCGCCATGGGGATTCCCGTGCCGACGGTATACGTCCCGTCCTGGTGTTGCGTCATGACCTGGAATCTGACGATTCCGCCGACTCCCACAGGATCGAAGATCTTCTGCGGACCCAGACCCAGGTCGGCGAGCTTCGGCGCCATCTCGGCCCAGATGGCCCTGACCTTCTGCTCCTTCTCCGCCGAAGAGAGGATGCGCTCCGAAGGTTGGGCAAGGAGCAGCGCCGGCGTCAGGAGGGCGGCCGGCACTACGCCGAGGATCAACGAACCGACGCGTCGCCCCTGCGGGAGGATGCGCCTGACAGCGCGGATCATCCCGCGGGAGTCAATCATCACGCACTTGCTCTTCGGCGCGGCGCCTTCGTCGTCGACGTTCCCGCCCGCTCGATCGAACTCCCGATCTCTTTCACCGAGTCTCGACCTTCTTCGAGGTCGCCTTCGTGGGCTTCTTCCTGCAATTCGTCATCGGCTCGCCTCGTAGGCCAGACCAAGTTTCCCGGCGACACGCGCCAGGCTCTTGTCGCGCGTCCAGAGCAACGCAGGATCGGCGAGAGAGGTGGACGCGAGGAGGTGCAGATCGACGAGGCCGATTCCCTTTCCCATCAAAGCTTGAGACTCCAGAAAGGCGAGCGCCTCGTCATGCGACGCAACGGGCGCGGATGGCATCTCGCCGAGGAATCGCAGCATCTCGCGCCGTCCGGCGAGATTGCCGCAGGCCAGCTCGCCGATCACGAAGGGGTGAACGAGCACCTGACCCGCG
>JBDSFL010000323.1:0-4461 GCA_039919545.1 Thermoanaerobaculia bacterium
CCTCGTCGTCGAGGACGATCTCGACCAGCGCCGGCTCGTCTGCAGCCTGCTTCGCTCCGAGGGGTATGCCCTCTCGGAGGTGGGCTCGGTGGAGGCGGCGCTGGAGGAGCTGGCGCGTGCCCCGATCGACCTCATCCTGTCGGATTGGAAGCTGCCGCGCCGCGATGGCCTCGACCTGCTCACCGAAGTGCGGACGCGCCATCCGAACGTGGCCTTCATCATGGTCACGGCGTACGGCACCATCTCGCATGCGGTGCAGGCCGTGCGAAGAGGGGCAGACGACTACCTCACGAAGCCCTTCGAGCGCCCCGCCCTGCTGCTCGCGCTCGAACGGACGTTTCGCGCGCGAAGTCTGCAGGACGAGAACCGGAGACTCTCGCAGGAGCTGACCGAGCGCGATCGCCTCGTCGACCTGGTCGGGACCGCGCCCTCGATGCAGCAGCTCTTCCGCCGCGTGGAGAAGCTGGCCGGCACCGATGCGACGGTGCTGATCACGGGCGAGAGCGGCACGGGCAAGGAGCTCGCCGCGCGCGCGCTTCATGCGCTGTCGCGGCGCCACGAGCGCCCCTTCGTGGCCGTGAACTGCGCGGCCGTGCCGGAGAACCTCATGGAAGCCGAATTCTTCGGCGCCGAGAAGGGTTCCTTCACGGGCGCCGAACGGATGCGGATCGGCCGCTTCGAGGCCGCCGAGGGAGGCACGCTCTTCCTGGACGAGGTGGGGGAGATGCCGCTCTCGCTGCAGCCCAAGCTGCTCCGGGCCGTGCAGGAAGCCGTGGTCACGCGCATCGGGGCGACCGAGGAGATCAAGACGAACGTGCGCCTGCTCGCGGCCACCAATCGGGATCTGGGAGTCGAGGTGGCCGCGGGGCGGTTTCGCGAGGACCTCTACTACCGGCTGAACGTCGTCACGGTCACGATGCCGCCGCTCCGCCAGCGCCGGGAGGACATCCCGGTCCTCGTCTCGCACTTCGTCGCGCGCGCCGAGCGCCGCCACGGCATGCGCATCGAGCCTTTCGCCTCGGCCCTGCTGCGGAGGCTGGTGGAATACTCGTGGCCGGGAAACGTGCGCGAGCTGGCCAACGCCGTCGAGCGCCTCGTGCTGCTGGCCGAGGGAGGGCAGGCGCGCCCGGACGACCTGCCGGACGCCGTGGTGGCGCGCGCCGCCGGAGACGGCGGATTCCGGCTTCCCCCCGCGGGCCTCTCCTGGGAAGAGCACGAACGCGACTGCCTTCGTCAGGCGCTGGAGCTGGCCGGAGGCAATCGCTCTCGCGCCGCCCGTCTGCTCGACCTTCCCTACAAGGCGTTTCTCTATCGGCTCGAGAAGTTCGGGCTCGAAACGGTCGCCTGATTCCGGGACACGTTTCCTCATTTCAGGATGCGGTCCGCCGCTTTGCGAGGCACTTTCCTGGCCCGGCGGTTGCGCTGGAGGAATCAACCGGAAAGACCGGCAGCACACGAAACGAACATGGAGGAACTCTCGATGAAATGGCTCGACGCGACCCGACGGATCTCCCTCGCCCTGCTCGGCACCACGGCCCTGGCGGTTTCCGCCATTCCGTACTTCTCGTCTTCGGCGCTCGCCGGAGGAGGAGAGGGGGCCGACGTGGACGAGACCACGATCTCCGTCCGCACCGCGGGCGACAGCAATCCGACCGTGATCCACGTCCCCGAACTTCGTACGGGCGAGTCGCAGACCTTCACCAGCGATTCGGGAAAGAGCATCCTCCTGACGCGCAGCGAAGACGGCCTGCGCCTCAAGGTGGGTGACAAGGAGACGCTCCTCTCCGACCATCCGGAGGGCGACGGTGAGTCGATCGTCGTGAATGGCTCCGGCGAGAACGGTGAGAAGAAGATCATCGTGCTCGACCACGACGGGGCGGGGGGCGCGCACGACATGCGGACGAAGGTGATCGTGACCGGGAAGGGGAACGCCTACTCGTGTCGCACCGGCACAGGCGAACTGAAGGTCCGCGGCACCGCCGACCTGCTGAAGGGGCGGAACCTGAAGTCTCTCGACAAGCTCGACGCGGGCACCCGGGCCGCCGTCGTCGCCGCGCTCGACGAGCTGATGACCGAAGGGGTGATCATCGCGCCGATGGCCGAGCTCGATGCTCCTCCCGGAGAGAACGGAGTGCAGATCCAGGTGGAGCGCAAGAGAACCCGCCGGTAATCGCACTTGAAGCGCGGGAACGAGGTCCAGGGCGCTCGTTCCCGCGCGTTAAGATCCTCGGACCGCACGATCGCCGGCGGCTCGAGGAGAAGCACTCAATGCAAGATCGCTCCCATCGTTCGGACCTGCGCTCGATCGCCCATCGCGTCATGCTCGACCGCGGCTTCCTGCCCGACTTCGAACCGAGGACCATCGCCGAAGTCAGCGGCCTGACGCCCCCGGAGGCTCACGGCGGACCCATTCGCGAGATGACCGACCTCCTCTGGTTCTCGGTCGACAACGACGACTCCCGCGATCTCGACCAGATCTCGTACGCCGATCAGAGCAACGGGCACGTGAGGCTGAGGGTGGGAATCGCCGATGTGGACGCCCTCGTGAAGAAGGGCTCCGCCGTGGACGATCACGCGCGCCACAACACCACCTCCGTGTACACGTCGGGCGGCGTGTTCCCCATGCTGCCCGAAAAGCTGTCGTACGACCTCACCTCGTTGAACCCGCACGAGGAGCGACTCGCGATCGTGGTGGAGATGGTCATGGCCGATGACGGCACCATCGTGACCTCCGACGTCTATCGCGCCCGCGTGAAGAATCAGGCGCAGCTCGCGTATGACGCGGTGGGCGCCTGGCTCGAGGGGCGCGGCGCCATGCCCGAGCGCATGGCCGCGGTCCCGGGTCTGGCTGAACAGGTGCGCCTGCAGAACGACGTCGCGCAGAAGATGAAAGCGCGCCGGCACGAGAACGGCGCCCTCGACCTGCAGACGATCGAGGCCAAGCCGGTCTTCTCAGGCGCAGAGATCGTCGATCTCGTGGCACAGCAGCCGAACCAGGCCAAGGAGCTGATCGAGAACCTGATGGTCGCCGCGAACGGCGTCACGGCTCGCTATCTCGAGGCCAAGCACTTCCCGTCGCTGCGGCGCGTCGTCCGCTCGCCCGAGCGCTGGCAGAAGATCGTGGACGTCGCGGCTCAGTACGACACGACTCTACCCTCCGGTCCCGATTCGAAGGCGCTGTCCGATTTCCTGAGCGAGCGCCGCAAGGCCGACCCGCTCCGATTCCCCGATCTCTCCCTCGTGATCGTGAAGCTGATGGGAGCGGGCGAGTACGTCGTGGATCCGCCGGGGCAGGAAGCGCCGGGACATTTCGGCCTGGCCGTCCGCGACTACACCCATTCCACCGCACCCAACCGCCGCTTCCCCGACCTCATCACGCAGCGGCTGCTGAAGGCAGCCGTGGCCGGCGCTCCGGTTCCTTACGATGATGGAGACCTGGGCGGGCTCGCTGTCCACTGCACGCAGAAAGAAGACGACGCGAACAAGGTCGAGCGCCGGCTGCGGAAGTCCGCGGCGGCGCTCCTGCTCTCCTCGCGAATCGGAGACCGCTTCGAAGGCATCGTCACGGGTGCCGGGGAAAAGGGAACCTGGGTGCGCGTGCTGGCCCCGCCCGTAGAAGGGAAGCTCGTGCATGGCGCCGAGAACCTCGATGTGGGCGACCGGGTCCGCGTGAAGCTGATTCGCACCGACGTCGAGGAGGGCTTCATCGACTTCGTCAAGGCGCACTGACTGGGCGGCGGGATCAGGTCATCCGGAGAATCGAGTTCCTCTTCGAGGAGAAAGCCGAGCCGTAGCCCAGCGCCAGAGCCAGGTCGCACAGGCGGAGAGCCTCGTCGAACTCGGCCCGATCGGATCGCAGCGCGATCCCCACCTCGAGAAACTTCAGCTGCTCGCGCCGCGTCTGCCATTCGCGCGGGATCTCTTCCTGGGCCACCGGGAGATAGTGCTCGGCGTCGGCGAGAGCGGCGAGTGCGGTCTCTTCCGATTCGGGCGTCTTCACCCCCGAGGCGGCCTCCACGAGCAGGGCATAGGCGAAGAACTTCACGGCGTTGGGAAGGGACCCGCTGGAACCGAGCGTGCGTTCGAGGTACTTGACCGCCGAAGCCGGCCCGGACCCCGCGGCCTCGGCATGACCCAAGAGCAGATCCTGGAGGCGGTCGGCAGGTGATTTACGGCTCGGTTCGATTCTCTTGGCCATGGGAACGCATGGTCGCATAACGAAGCAATGGGATGGCGTATCCCTGTCAGCGACCGCCTTCAGTGCGACGGCCACGGGGGTCACGGCCACGGGGGGTCACGGCCACGGGGGTCAGGTCCTGCTTCTCCATTATAGAAGCTATAATGGAGAAGCAGGACCTGACCCTATCTTCGCTATCTTCGTTCTATCTTCGTTGGATGCGGTAATTCCGCCCGTCCGGATCTGTGCGGGGGGCGGCCCGAAAGGGCCGTCCCTACCGCGAT
>JBDSFL010000346.1:0-4538 GCA_039919545.1 Thermoanaerobaculia bacterium
CTATGCGCCCGACACGCCCTTCGGCCTGTTCCTGTTCCGCATCGCCGCCCACAAGCTCGAGTCCGAGCCCGCACAGGCGCCCGCACCCATTGCCGCGTCCCGGCTGTCCGAATCGGCGGCAGCGAGGACCGCCTGCTTCCGCTCGCTGGTGGCCGCGCTCCCGCCGCGTGACCGATCGTCTTTCCTGCTCGCGCGCATCGCGGGCGTTCCGCACGATATCGCCGCGCGGGCCGTCGGCACATCGGAGCTGGATTTCCAGCAGCATGTCGTGGCGGCGATGACTACCCTCCGCGCGCGGCTCGAGCCGATCTCCCGAGAGGTCGCCGAGTTCGGCCCGATCGACCGGCTCTTCACTCCCGAATCCGCGACGGAGCCCTCGCCCGATCTCGAGGCCCGCATCCACGCAGAGCTCGAGGGGCGATCGCCGCGGCCCCGCTCGCGGCGCCGATGGGTGCCCGCGGTTGGCGTGCTCGCGGGCGTGCTGCTGGGGGCGCTCGGGTGGAGAGCCCTCCACCGTCCGCCTCCGCTCCGAGCCGTCGAACCCGCCGTCAGGCCGGGCGTGCCTGTCTCGGCCGGGGCGGCCTCCACGTCGGCTCCACCGACCGCGGCCGATGAGCGTCCTCCCGCGATTCTGGCCGTGGGGACCGGTCCGGTGCAGCTGGATGGACCGCCGCTCTCCGAAGCGGAACGACAGCGGGCGGCGATGCTGTACGACCTGAGCTTCCTGATTCACGTGGACGCGCTTGCCGAGCTCGACGCCTTCTTCGATACCGACGTGGCCGCGCCGCAGGGAGCGGGACCATCGTCGCCGGCCACGATCTCGCCGGCTCCGGCTCCCCCCGAAAGCCAGGATGCGCAGTCGGACCGGTTCCTGGCCTGGCGGCGCATGTCCCGCAACGAACGCAACCGCGTCGAAGGGCTCGACCGTGAGTTCCGTCAGCGCCCGCCTGATCAGAGCCAGATCCTGTTGCGCCGCTGGGACGAGGTCTCGGGGCTGTCGCCCGAGGCGCGCACCGGCCTTCGCCGGCTCGCGGCCCGCATCGCGGCGCTCGACGCTCGCGGCCGGGAGCGGCTGAAGTTCGACATGCGCACCGTGGCCGCCGCCGCGAAGGGCGATCGCGCGCGGCTGCTGCGCTCGGGCGCGTTCGGACGCTCGCTGACGGGCCAGGAGGCCGCCGCGGCCGAGGGAATCCTTCTCAGCAGGTAGACTTCCCGACCATGTCCTCCGAAAAAGCAACGCCTCTCGCCGCCGCGCCTGATCGTGAATTCATTCCCTACGTGGCCGACTCCACCACGCAGGCCGAGCTGACGTTCCGGGCCGTCCTGCTCGGCTCGCTGCTCGGCATCGTGTTCGGTGCGGCTTCGGTCTATCTCGGCCTCCGCGTGGGATTGACCACCTCGGCCTCGATCCCGATCGCGGTCATGGCCATCACGATCCTCAAGAAGCTCGGGAACTCCACGATCCTCGAGAACAACATCGTGCAGACGACCGGGTCGGCAGGCGAATCCATCGCGGCCGCCGTCGTATTCACGATCCCGGCGCTCATCTTCCTCGGGTTCCCGATGAAGATCTCGATCACCTTCCTCATCGCCCTCACTGGCGGCGTGCTCGGCGTGCTCATGATGATTCCGCTGCGCCGGTATCTCATCGTGAAGGAGCACGGTACGTTGCGGTTCCCCGAAGGGACCGCCTGTGCCGAGATCTTGATTGCCGGCGAGAAGGGGGGAACCTCCGCCCGCAAGATCTTCCAGGGCATCGGCATCGGCGCGGGCTTCAAGCTCGCGACCTCGCTCTTCGGCCTCTTCAAAGCGCGCGTCGGCCGCGGGCTCGCGTTCTTTCCGGGCTCGCAGCTGGAATGCGAGACCTCGCCCGAGCTGCTCGCCGTGGGCTACATCATCGGCTATCAGACAAGCGTGATCATGGTCGCCGGCGGATTGCTCGCCGCGCTGATCCTCGCCCCCACGATCTACTTCTTCGGCTCGAAGCTCTCCGTTCCCCTCGCTCCCGCCACGACTCTGATCTCGGGCATGGATTTCGGGATGCTCCGCGACAAGTACATCCGGTACATCGGCGCCGGAGCGGTGGCGGCGGGCGGCGTGCTGGGGCTCGTGCGCGCGGCTCCCGCGATCTGGGATTCGCTGACGGCGTCGCTGAAGCAGCTGCGGCAGGGCGCCGGCTCAGCGGACTCGGTGAAGCGCACCGAACGCGATACGCCGATCACCTGGGTCCTCGGCGGCTCGCTGGCGATCATCATCTTCATCGCGATCGTCCCCATCTTTCGCATGAACCTTCTCGGCGCCGCGCTCATCGTCGTCTTCGGATTCCTCTTCTCGGTGGTCTCCGCGCGCATCACCGGGCTCGTCGGCTCCTCCTCCTGTCCGCTCTCCGGCATGACCATCGCGGTCGTCATCGGCACCTGCCTCATCTTCCTGGCTGTGGGCTGGACGGGGTCGAGCTACTCGTACCTCGCGCTCGTCATCGGCGCCATCGTGTGCATCGCCATCTCGAATGCGGGTACCACCGCGCAGGATCTCAAGACCGGCCACCTCGTTGGCGCCACGCCGTTCGCGCAGCAGACCGCCATCCTCGCTGGTGTGCTGACCTCCGTCGTGGCCGTGGGCTGGACGACCTACGCTCTGAACGTCTCGGAGACGAAAACGATCGCGCTGAAAGCGCCCGTGGCCGTCTCCACCACGTCCCTCGCCACCGCGGAGAACGTGAAAGGCGCCGACGGACGGCCGTATGCGTTCGTGCGTGTGGCGGAAGGCGAGACTCCCGGACTCGAGGGGGGAAATTACCTCGTCGATCGCGCGACGGGACTGGCCACCGCGCGCCGTGTGGACGGCATCGGCGGAAAGACGTTTCCGGCGCCGCAAGCGAACCTCATGGCCGTCCTCATCAACGGTCTGCTCGATCGCAAGCTACCGTGGGACCTGATCCTCATCGGCGTGGCCATTGCGCTCTTCATCGAGCTGCTGTCCGGCCATTCGCTCACCTTCGCGGTGGGCGTCTATCTACCGCTCTCGACCACCATGCCGATCTTCCTCGGCGGGCTGGTGCGCATGCTCGCCGACCGGCGCTACAAGCGTGTGCCGGACGACCCCGCCGAGACCGAGGGAACGCTCTGGTCATCGGGCCTCATCGCGGGGGGCGCGCTGATCGGCGTACTCGTCGCTTTGCTGCACTTCGATGTCTTCCATCTTCCCTTCGACGAGAATCTCGAGCTGCCTCTCAACCTCGCGATCGGACCCAAGTTCTGGCCTGCCCTGTTCGGCCCGGGCTGGATCGGCGATGTCGTCCCGCTGGTGGCCTTCGCCGCTCTCGGCGCTCTGCTCTATCGCGGCGCACGCGATCCGAAGCCGTCTGTGGAGAGCTGAACACGGAGCGGTGAGCTCCAGAAACCTGTCCGCGAGATCGCGGAATCGCATTCCAGGTGCCGGGATGAATCGCGGGGACGTGCGAAACTCGGGGTGCGCCGCGCGCTTTGGGAAAGGTGATGCGGCCTCTGGCCCCATTTGAAGCACAAATGAAGACGGCGAGTCGGCCGCTTGAATGCTGCCGGACTCGCCTCGGGGATTCACTTCCTGGATTCGTGGAAAGAAGTAGGTTCTTGGGCGCTCTCTAGCGTTCGACCGCGACCAGGTTGTTGACGCCCGACTGCGCTTCGAGCTTCGCGATCAGCGCGGCTCGACGCGCCGCGTCGAGATTCTGCGACCCGGCGCGAAGGATATCGGGGTTGGCGTCGACCGAGCGACGGAACAGGAAATCCTGAACGGCCTTCGCATCCACCCGGGTGGTCTCGCGAAGAAGGGTCCCGATCTCGGCGACCAGAATTGGATTCTCTTCGTTGAGCAGGAACTCGCAGAGCTCGAGGACGGCGGCGGCTTCACGGCGGCCCTCGGTGACGAGACCCATGGCGGCGAGGACGGCGAAACGCCTCTTCCCGACGCTCTTGAGCTTCGCCCATTTCCGAACGACGGTCATGCGGCTCGGATCCATCGCCAGCAGCGGTGCGGCAAGCCGGGAGCCGAATGCTTCGGCAAGTTCGAGATCCTCGGTGACGGCGGCCCACTTCTCGAGCTTGGGAAAGAGCGAGATGTCGAGCTCGCGCCGGAACCGATCGAGCAGCTCGAGCGAGATCAGGATCTCCTCGCGGATCTTGCGCGTGATGGCGGTGTCCATCAACGCGATCGTGGCGGCGTAGTCTGGAGCGGGCTTGAGCTTCGCCAGCGTTTCCTTGGCGATCGACTTCAGGTTCGACGACCGGACGCCCAGCGTCTTGACGGGACTCTTGGGCTGTGCCGAGATCGCCGCGAGCCGGCTCTTCTCGTCGACGCGTGCGTCGAGAGCGGCTCGGATCTCCTTGATCATTGCGGGGGCGGCGGCGGTGGCAGTGGTCTTAGGCATACGAACAGCCTGACATTCTAACATGGTTGATCTTTCTCCACTGGTCCGAAGGACAGTCTGGAAGCAGGCCCCATGGCCGGTTCGATCAGGGGCGCGGATGGCAAGGCTTCGTCGAAGCGCGCGGACTCAG
>JBDSFL010000479.1:0-2850 GCA_039919545.1 Thermoanaerobaculia bacterium
CAAGCTGGGCGTGAATCGCTTCGCCGCCGTTTCCTTCGGGGAGGAGAAATACCTCCTGTCGTTCGACGTCCATCCCCGTGTGGCCGTGGCCGATCTCCTGCTGTCGCTCGGAATCATCCGCACGGTCGTCGAATCGAAGGTGAGGACCGAGAAGCTCGAAGGGCTCCTGAACGAGGCCCGCCGCATCCAGCAATCGATCCTGCCGCGCAGCGTTCCCGCCGTGGGCGACTACGACATGCACGGCATCTCCTCGCCGGCGGAGCTGGTGGGCGGAGATTTCTACGACTTCTTGCCGATCGACGACCGCTCGTTCGGAGCGGCCATCGCCGACGCCTCCGGCCACGGCCTGCTGGCCGCCCTGCTGGTGCGTGACGTTTACGTGGGCCTGCGAATGGGGATCGGCGGAGACTTCAAGATCGCGCGAGCCATCGAGCGGCTCAACCGCATCCTGAACAAGAGCCGCCTCACGACGAAGTTCGTCTCGCTCTTCTACGGCGAGTTCGACCACAACGGCGAGGTGATCTACGTGAACGCCGGACATCCGCCGCCGCTGCACCTGAACGGGAGCGGGACGTTCGCCGAGCTCGATTCCACGGGAATGGTGCTCGGGCCGTCTCCCGACGCCGTCTACGGCCGGCGCGCGGTGAAGATGGAGCCGGGAGACGTGATGCTGCTCTACACCGACGGGATCATCGAGGCGCACGATTCCCGCAGCCGCGAGTTCGGTACGGTGAGGGTGAAGCGCATCCTGCAGGAGATGCGTCAGCAGCCCTCGCGGGAGATCGGCGAGAAGATCCTCGCCAGCGTGAAGGAATGGGGCGGCGGGCGCCCCGCCGAGGACGATCAGACGCTGGTCGTGATCCGGCGTCAGGCCGTGAAGAAGGCGCCGCCGCGGCCTCGCAGCGGCACGATGCCAGCCGCGGTAAGGCCCCCCACGGCCTGAGCCCGCTCGGGGAGATCGTCTCTCCGAATATTCTGGTGCCCCAGAGGGGTTCGGGGAGATCGTCTCCCCGAGATCAGATCAGATCACTTCAGATCTGCTCCGGGCCCTCTTCGCTCCGGTGCATCCGGAACCACTCCGCCGTGGCCTGGAGTCCTTCGGCCAGCGGCACCAGCTCCGCATCGGCGAGGTGCTGGCGCGCGAGAGCCGGGTCGAGCACGCTGCGCCGCTGCTCCCCCGGTTTGGAGGGAGCATGCTTGGCGGGTTGTGTCGAGCCGCACGCCAATGCCACCAGCCGGTACAGCTCGTTGAGGCTCGTCTCCACCCCCGTGCCGATGTTGAAGACGCCGTTCACGCGGGAGCGGTATGCCGCTCGATTGAACGCGACGACGTCCGCCACATGCACGAAGTCGCGCGTCTGCTCGCCGTCGCCGTTGATCAGCGCTTCTTCACCGGAGAGGAGGCGGTTCATCCAGATCCCGATCACGCCCGCTTCGCCATTGCCATCTTGCCTCGGGCCGTACACGTTGGCGTACCGCAGGATGGTGACGGTCAGGCCCGAGCCGAGCGCCATCGCCTGGAGATACTTTTCACCCGCGAGCTTGGCGACGCCGTAGGCCGAGCAGGGATTCAGCGGATGCGACTCCGTCGCCGAGAACCCTTCCGGATCGCCGTAGATGGCTCCGCCGCTCGAGGCAAAGACGATCTGCGAAACGCCCGCTTCGAGCGCCGCCTTCGCCAGACGGATGGTGCCCAATACATTCACCTCGGCGTCGAACACGGGGTCAGTCACCGAGCGGCGCACGTCGATCTGCGCGGCATGGTGAAAGATCGCCTCGATTCCTTCCTCGCGCAGGAGCGGCGCCAGGGCGGCGTCGCGCAGGTCGGCTCTGACGAAGCGCACGGCGGAGGGAAGGCGCCGCGCGTCTCCCGTCGAGAGGTCATCCAGCACCACGACGCGATGGCCGAGCGCGAGGAACGAATCCACGATGTGCGAGCCGATGAATCCAGCCCCTCCGGTCACGAGCACGGGCGGACGGGAATCGGAGGAAGCGGAGAGGGGTTCACTCATCGCGGGCGAGAATAGCCGTGTGGTGAGACCGCGACAAGCGCGCGCGCACGCGCTCCCGGCGGCGTTCTATCTGCGGGAAACCGCCGAGGTCGCTCGGGATCTCCTGGGCTGCCGTCTCGTGCGCGTGCTGCCGGGAGGCGAAGTCCGAAGCGCCATCATCGTGGAGACCGAGGCCTACCTCGGCATCGAGGATCCGGCCGCCCACACGTGGAAGGGGCGCCGCACGCCCCGCGTTGCCCCCATGTGGGGACCCGGCGGCCACGCCTACGTCTACTTCGTGTACGGCATCCACCACTGCATGAACGTGGTCACGCGAGAGGGGGGCGCTCCGCAGGCGGTCCTTCTGCGCGCGGCCGTGCCCGAGATCTGGTGGCGGGGCGGAGAGGCGACTCGAGATGAGCTTCGGTCGCTCTCGGGGCCAGGGAAGCTCTGCAAAGCCCTCGAGATCACCCGGGCGCTCTCCGGCGTTCCGCTGACCGGCCCCGAGCTCGTGATCGAGGCAGGTCCGAGCCGAACGTTCTCGCGGCTCGAGGGACCGCGCGTCGGCGTGGACTACGCGGGGGAGGCGGCAACGTGGCCGCTGCGCTTCGCGGTGGCCGGCTGTCCGGCGGTCTCCCACGCGGGCAAGCTGACGCTGCGTCCGGAGTGAGAACGTCGGACTCCGATCCGAAAATCGAAGTGCTCGAGAGGGGTTCGGAGAGATCGTCTCCCCGAAATACTTCGGAGGGTTCGAGAATCCAAGTGCCCCAGTCGTTCCGAAAATCCCGTTGCTCCGGTCGTGCCCCAGTCGTTCCGAAAATCGCGGTGCTCCGGTCGTGCCCCAGTCGTTCCGAAAATC
>JBDSFL010000494.1:0-5511 GCA_039919545.1 Thermoanaerobaculia bacterium
CGTGATGTACTGCACGACCGACGGTTCGACGATCACCGCTTGAGCCGCCTGCTGCACCTCGAAGACCTGGTTTCCCGTCAACACCGGCTGCAGGTTGAATCGCGACAAATCCCGCAAGTCGCGACCTGCCAGGTAGTGCCCCAGAATTTCATGCTCCTGCTGCTGACTCGGATAATCGACCAGAAGTTTGAACAGGAACCGGTCGAGCTGCGCTTCCGGCAGCGGATACGTCCCTTCCTGCTCGATCGGGTTCTGCGTGGCGAGCACGCAGAACGGTGCGGGTAAGGGCCGCGCGTTGCCGCCCACCGAGACCTGCCGCTCCTGCATCGCTTCGAGCAGAGCCGCCTGTGTCTTGGGCGCCGTGCGGTTGATCTCGTCGGCCAGGAGCAGGTTCGTGAAGACCGGTCCTTCGAGGAATCGAAATCCCTTGCCGTGCGCCCCTTCCTCGAGCACCTCGCTCCCGGTCACATCCGACGGCAGGAGGTCGGGGGTGAACTGGATGCGCGAGAACTTCAGGTGGGTGGCCGACGCGAGCGTCTTCACGAGCACCGTCTTGGCGAGGCCGGGCACGCCCACGAGGAGCGCGTGCCCCCCCGAGAAGAGCGCGACGAGCAGCTCGTTCACGACGGCCTCTTGCCCCACCACCACCTTGCCGATCTCGGCGGTGAGCCGGGCGGCCGAGGCCAGCAGCCGCTCGGTCTCGGCTGCCGTCGTTTCGACACGCGCGACAGCCATCAGCGGACTAAGCCCGGCAGAGCGCGTAGGAGACGACGTTCACGCCGAACTTGGTGTTGTCCTCGGCGAGGTACTGCTTCGACGCGGGGTCGTAGTCCCACTCGCAGCCGTAGTCCTTGTTCGAGTAGACGAGGTTCAGCACCCCGTGCGCTCCCCCCGCTCCCCCCGCAGCGATGCCGCGGAGATGGTCGTGCACCAGGTTGTCGCCCCAGCCGTTCAGCTCGTGCAGCGTGGGGGGCGGGCCGTCCGGGAATCCGAAGGCCACCCGGTAGAGCTCGTGGTCGTTCGGGATGCTGCGCAGCTGCCCCGGAAAGAGGTCGGCCATCTCGCGCTCGAAGCTCGTGGCGAAGAGGCCGTCGAGATCGTGATTGCAGTCGTCCACGAAGACGAAGCCGCCGTCGGCCACATAGCGGCCGAAGTTCTCCTTTTCTTTCTTCGTGAAGCGAACGAGCTCGTGGCCGGTGAGATAGAGGAACGGGTAGCCGGCCAGGTCGGCCGAGTCGAGATCCACGATCTCTTCCTTGCCGTCCACGCGGATGCGCGTGTACTCGACCACGGAGCTGAGGATGTTGGCCGGCATCTTCGGATCGGCGTTCCAGTCGCCCGAGCGATAGCGGGCCCGCGCGAACGTGAAGCGCGAGGGCCCGCCCGCGCGCAGAACCTGAGGAACGGCCAGCACGGCCGCACCGGCGGCGGCCGTCTTCAGGAGGGTGCGGCGCGAGGAGGTCATCGTGCCCACCTCAGACCGCATCCGAGAGTGACGAGAACGTGAAATCGGAGACCTTGAGCGACGGGAAGAGGAGCGAGCTATTCAGGTCCTGCTCGCTCGTGATCACGCGGCGTTGCGGGCCCATCATCTCGATGTTGCGCAGCACCTTCACCGGCGTCTCGTTCCAGCGGAAGTTCTTCACCGGTTTTGTCACCTTGCCATTCTCGATGAGGAAGAGGCCGTCGCGCGTGAGTCCGGTGAGGAGATACGTCTGCGGATCCACGAAGCGGATGTACCAGAGTCGCGTGAGCAGAAGCCCGCGCTTGGTCGACGCGATCATCTCGTCGATCGAGGACGTGCCGCCGTCCATGATCATGTTCACCACGCCGGGCGTCGGCTGCTTCCCCTGCTTCTGCGCCCAGTAGCGCGAGTAGTTGAGGTTCTTGACGACGCCGTTCTTCACCCAGTCGATGCGCTGGGACGCGAGCCCCTCGCCCGACCACGTGTTCCCCGGGCACTCGGCGCGAGTCGGGTCGGTATAGAGGTTCACGCGCTCGGCGAACATCTTCTCGCCCAGCTTGGTGCCGCCGCCGGCCTTGGCCATGAAGCTGCGCCCCTCGTCCGCCTGCCGGGCATCGAGGCCGCCGTTGCCGAAGGTGGACACCATGTCGGCCACGCACTCGGCGGGCATGACGACAGTGTAATTTCCAGGCTCCAGCGCGACGGGCTTCTGCGAGCGCACCGCGAGGTCGACGGCGCGCGCCGTCATGGAGGAGGGATCGAAGAGCGACAGCTGGTTGGCCGTGCCGCCGCCCCAGCCGCTCCCGGTGCCGTCGGGCGAGCGGACCGTCACCGAGTACGAGATTCCCGTCGTCGTCTGGTAGCCGAAAAGCCCCTTGTTGTTGGCGATGACGTCGCAGTCGTGCATGTGCTCGATGAAGCCGGCCGCGATGAGCCCCTTCTCCTCGCTCTTCTTGATGGCCTCGGCCGCGATTCGCGCGCACGCATCCGCGTTCACCTTGGCCGCGTCGTCGAAGGCGCCCACCCGCGGGATGTACTTCTGGGGGCCGATCAGCGGCATCGTCTCCGGATCGTCGGGCGAGAGCCGGGCGAGCTCTTCCGCGCGCCGCACCACCGTCTTCAACGATTCGTCGTCGAGCTGGTTCGTGTTGGACACGCCCTTCTTCATTCCGTACTGCGCCGCCACGGTGACGACGCAGGGCTCGATGTAGCCGCTGGTCGAAACCTCGTTGCGGGCGAAGCGCGTATTCGCGTTCATTCCGGGGTTCAGAAAGACCTGGAGCTCGGGTGCGCTGCCGAACGAGAGCACCCGTTCGGCGAGCTTCCTGCCTTCGGCTTCGGTGAGGAACGCCATCAGATCTTCCTTCCGGTGTTGATCACGTTGATCTTGCGGAAGCGCGCCCACGACGACCCGTGGCTCACCGAATTGGTCTGCGTGGGCTGCCCCTTGCCGTCGAAGAACGAGCCGCCGAGGGCGTAGTGGTGGTCCGAGCCGATCTCGTCGCAATTGTTCCAGAACTCCACCGTGTTCGACTGGTAGGCCACGTCGCTGAGCATCTGCCCCTTCTTGCCGTCCTTGATCTCCCAGAACACCTGGCCGCCGAACTGGAAGTTGAAGCGCTGCTGGTCGATCGAGAAGCTGCCGTTTCCTTCGATGAGCACGCCGTCTTTCACGTCGGCCATCAGCTCCTCGGGCCCCACCTTCTTGCCGCCGTGGTCGCGAGGCTTGAGCGAGACGTTGGGCATGCGCTGGAAGGGAACCGACTGGAAGCTGTCGGCGTACGCGCAGCCCTTCGACTCCGCTTCCTTCACCAGGTGGGCCTGCTCGCGAATGGTCTGGTAGCCGACGAACGTCCCCTCCTTGATGATGTCGAACGACTTCGTCTTCACCCCTTCGTCGTCGTAGCCGCAGGTCGCCAGGCCGTTGGGCTGCGTCTTGTCGCCGATGATGTTCACGATCGGTGAGCCGTACTTGAGGTTCCCGAGCTTCTCCGGGGTGACGAACGACGTGCCGGCGAAGTTCGCCTCGAAACCGAGCGCTCGGTCGAGCTCGGTGGGGTGCCCGACCGACTCGTGAATCGTCAGCCACATGTTGCTCGGCGCCAGGATCAGGTCTTTCTTTCCGGGCACCACGCTCTTGGCCTTCACCTTCTCCTTGCACTGCTCGCCGGCGCGGCCCGCCTCCTCGATCAGCGGATACGCCTCGACATATTCCCAGCCCGTGCCGATGGGCGAGGTGAGGGAGGCGCGCGTGGCGAACTTGCCCGTGGCCTTGTCGACGACGGTGACGGTGAACGTGGGAAAGACGCGCGTCAGGAGCTGGTCGATGTACGAGCCTTCAGTCGACGCGAAGATCTTCTCCTCGCGTACGGCGAACAGCGCCGAGCTGCAGAAGCTCGCGCCCCCCTTCTCGGCCGCGGCGTTGATGGCCAGCAGCAGGTCGGCTTTCGTGCCGATGGGGATCCGGAAAGGATCCTTCCGGATGGGCGTTTGCCACGTGTCGACGAACGCCTTCGTGGGGGCGAGCTCCACACGCTGCTTCTGGAGGCTCCGGTTCGCCTTGGCTATGGCCACCGCTTCGGCGGCGATGCGGGCGATGTCGTCCTTGGAAACCACGGTTCCCGAGGCGAAGCCCCAGGTGCCGTCGACCAGCACGCGCACGCCGAAGCCGAACGATTCGGTGTCGACCGTGTTCTGGATACTCTTCTCACGGCTGAAGAGGAACTGCTGCCGGTACCGGTTGATCCGGATGTCGGCGTATTCGGCCCCCTTGCTCTTGGCCGTGTTCAAAGCGATATCCGCGAACTCTTTCATCGACACCTCCGGGAGGTCCGGACGACGGCCTGGGCTGAAAGTTCGGCTCGAGCGCCACGCGGACCTTGCCGGGGAGGTTACGCCTGGAGGAGGGAAAAGGTTTCTGGCCGGCCGAGAAACCAGGCGCAGGGTCTGCGCAGGACAGAACGTACCCCCGATTGGCAAGTGACAGGAACAGACTAAGATTCCAGCGGGCAAATGGCCGAAAAGGAGATTCGAGTGAAAGAGTTTCGTGAGTTCTTGCTGAAACAGAATGCGCTGGCCCTGGCCATCGGCGTCATCATCGGCGCGGCCATCGGCAAGCTGGTGGCTTCGCTGGTAGCGGACATCCTGATGCCGTTCATCAGCCTGGGAATGCCGGGCGGCTCGTGGCGCGAGTCGCAGATCGTCCTCTCCCGTTCGGTGGATGCCGCGGGCAAGGAGGTGCTGAACGCGGTGAAGCTGGGCAACTTCTTCGGCAACGTGATCGATTTCGTGATCATCGCGGCCGTGATCTACATCCTCTCGCGCGTCTTCCTGAAGGCTCCCCCGGTCGCCCCCGTGAAGGCCTGCCCGGCCTGCCTCGAGGCCGTTCCCCTCGCGGCGACGCGCTGCCGCGCTTGCACATCCACCCTGGCCTGATCCAGCAACAACAAGGAAGGAGCCCGCATGAACCGATTCTCCGCAAAGCCTTTCGCGATCACCCTTCTCGTGGCCCTCGCGCTCCTCGCGCCCGCGTCCACGCTTCTCGCCAAGACCAAGGCCACGCCGAAGAGCACCCCGCACGCGCTCGTCGATCTCAACACGGCCACGGAAAAGGAGCTCGAGACGCTGCCCGGAATCGGGACGGCCCTGGCCCCGGCCATCGTGGCGGGGCGCCCCTACACGAGCGTCGAGGACCTGAACCGAATCAAGGGGATCGGCCCCACCACCGTGGCGTCGCTGCGCAGCAAGGTGACCGTGGCCGTTCCGAAGCTTGCCCCTGGCGAGAAGGTGAACCTGAACACCGCGCCCCGGGAAAAGCTGGAAGCGCTGCCGGAGATCGGCGCGCTGAAGGCCAGGTCGATCATCAAGAATCGACCCTACGCGAAGATCGAGGACGTGATGAAGGTGCCCGGGATCAAGGAATCGATCTACAAGAAGATCAAGGACTCGATCACCGTCGAGTAGCTCGTTCAGGCGAGCGGGGCGCCCCGCCAGGTGGGCGCCTCGCGCGTTGGTCGCATCGAACGCTCGTGCTCACCCGTAAGGCG
>JBDSFL010000541.1:0-3597 GCA_039919545.1 Thermoanaerobaculia bacterium
ATCACGCCTGTGCTTCCGTCGAGCCCGGATGGAAGGTCCACCGCGAGCACGAAGGCGGATCGGCGCGCGCAGAGCTGCGCGGCGAGCGCCGCGAGCCCCTCCAGCGGACGCGCGAGCCCGGTGCCGAAGAGCGCATCGACGATGAGCGTGGCCTCCCTGAGCGGAGCGAGCGAGCTCTCGTCGCCGGCGGGAACGATCGCCACGCCCGACTCCACCAGCCTCTTGTAGGTGAGCGCGGCGTCACCCGCGAGGCGATCGGCCCTCCCGAGCAGGAGAACGTGAGGTGCGGTCCAGCGCGGGTCTCTCGCGAGCAGACGCGCCACCTCGAACCCGTCTCCTCCGTTGTTGCCGGTGCCAGCGAGGACCACGATACGGAGCGCCCTCTCCGGAGATCGGGCGAGCACACCCGCGATCTCGCGCGCGACGGCGGCCGCGGCCCGTTCCATCAGGACGAGCCCGGGCGTGCCCGCGCGAATCGTCGCCTCGTCGATCGCGCGCGCCTCGGCGCTCGTCACGACCCTCAACGCCACGTCTCCTCGCGCAGGACCTCGAGCGTCCGGGGCGCGAGCGAACGCTCGGCTTCGAGCCGCTGGCGCAGTGGCGCGAGGTCGTCGCGCGTGTCGATGTCGGGCACGGGCGGCAGCCGCTCGACGCGCGCCCCTCGCGCGAGCGCCGCCCCTTCCGTGTCGGCGAGCGCATCGCACGTGGACCAGCGTACGCCGTCGAAGAGGCCGCGCGGATTCACATTCCGCGAGAGCCCGATGAGGGCGTAACCGCCATCGGGTGAGGGCGAGAACACGACCCCCGGCTCAACGGCGAGCCGCTGGAAGGCCCGCTCGATGTCGTCCGGCGTCAGTGTCGGCGCATCGCTTCCGATCACGACCGTGCGCGACATCCCCTCGTCACGCGCAGCGCAGAAGGCCCGCTCCAGCCGTTCTCCCAGATCGCCCGCTCCCTGCGGGCGCAACGTCCAGCGCGGGCCGAACAGTCGACTGAGCTCGTGGCCCGCTTCGGCTTCGCCATGAGCCAGCACCGCCTCCCAGCTCGCGGGCCGGACGACGGCGGCCGCGAGGTCTTCGAGGAAAGCTTCGTAGAGACGAGCCGCCCAGGCGGCATCGGTGTCCCGGGCCAGCCGGGTCTTCACCCGGCCCGCCCGTGGATCCTTCGCGAAGAGGACGAGCCGCTGCACGTCTCGGGCCGCTTACTTCGGGGCGGGAACCGGTTTCTCCGAGGGGGGCAACGCGGAGACGAAGATCGACTTCTGGATGTAGCTGGTGGCGTGCGTCACGTCGTCGCGCACCGCAAGGGAGAGCTTCTGCCCTCCCGGAATCATCAGCAGCTTGACGTCGTACTGAAAGTCCGCCTTGGTCATCTTCCCGAAAGCCGTGGCATCCAGCTCGACGGCCGCGGCCTGCTGCGCCAGGTCGGACTGCTTGCCCTGTGAGTCGAGGACGACGAAATAGAAGACCAGCCGGCCGCGCACCTTGGGCCCTTCCGGCAGCATGGTGATCCGCGAATAGGGCACCCGGATCCGGATGGGCACGACGTAGTTCTGACGATCAGCCGGCACGGGCTGCCCCACCTCGAGAGCGACCCCGAGGGGGTTGTCGTCGCGCGAGAAGAACAGGGCGGAGTTGACGGCCTCGGCCACCCGCGTCTCCGGGCTCTTCTCGAGGTAGCTGCGCCGCGCGCGCACGGTGAGCCCCTTCTTCTTCAGCTTGACGTCGACCTTGTGAGGGCGGTCCGAACCCGAACGGAGGCTCCGGTAGCCGAGCGAGTAGTACGAGGTGTAGTCGTTCTCGACTTCCTTGAGCGAAAGGGCAATGTCGTTCTTGTTCAGGATGGCCTTGCCACCGGTCTCCTCGGACATCAGCGACAGCATCGACTGCAAGTTGCCTCGCTCGAGAAACGTGTCGATCCGTTGCTTGTTCGTTCGATTCTCGGCCGTGATGCTGGAATCGACCGAGAGCCCCGAGGCGTCGAATGCGTAAATGGTCACGCCGGCGGCGTTCGCGGCCTGCACGATGCCGATGAAACCGGCCGTCTTGTCGAATTCGAACTGATTCGAGGAGACGGTGCCGCTGGTGCGGAAGCGCTCCTGGATGTAGACCCAGAGCTCCGCACCGGGCGACTGCGGCAGTCCTTCCGAGACGTGGAGGAGGAGCTTCCGGCCGTCCAGGCCGGAGAGCTGGTTCATGGTGGTCTTCATCGCGTCGATCGTGAACTCGAGGTCGTTCTTCTGTGCCAGCGCGAACGAGCGCGCCTTGCCGACCGCCTGATCCGAGCTCTGGGCGTCGTCGATGGCCTGGAGCAGGTCGCGCCGCTCGGACACCGTGTTCACGCCCAGCGCGGACTGCTCCTCGAGCTGACGCAGGACGTCGACGAGATCCCGGCCGTCGTTCGTGAACTTCTTCCTGATCTTGAGCGAATGGTCCCAGGTGACGATCATCGCCTCGACGTCGCCCTTGACGGCGTCCTTCACCCAGACCTCGAGATTCTTCAGGATCCGGTTCCGGTTGAAAGGCGTGAGGTGCAGGTTGTCGATGAAGATCACGATCCGCGTCTTCGGCGTGGGGATGGGCGCCGGAGCGGGCTCGGCGGGCGCGCCGGCAACCAGGGCCGCCGGGGGCGGAACGGGCTCGTCGTTCACGAACGTCACGCGGCCTCCGTCGACCGCGTAGAAGTTCGTCACCGCTTGCTGCAGCCCGTCCTCGACGACCTCGAAGTCTTCCTTCTTCAGCCCGGTGACGTGAACGCCTTTGGAGTCCGTCACGATCACGTCGAGATTGGTCACCGTCACGTCCACGGAACGGACGACAGGGCCGAGGCTGCGTGCCGGCGTGGGCTGCGGCTTGGGTTGATCCGCTCCCGTGACGGGAAAAATCAGGAGCGCACCGAAAATCCCGGCGGAAAGCCGGGCGAAGAGCCGCGAGTGGCGAGGAGTCGTCATCGTTTGATTGTAGGGCACCCGAACCGCGATCGCGGGCACGCCCCGAGCCCGTCGGCCCGTACCAGGAAGCGCGTTTTTCTCGTACCGGTAAGATCTCCGCCAGATGTCATTCCGGTTTCGTCGGCACCTCACCGCGGGAATCCTCGTTCTTGTGCCCGTCGTGGCCACTGCGGTGGTGGTCTCCTTTTTGTTCGGGCTGATCGACGGCTGGACGCGCCCGATCACCCAACGGCTCTTCGGCCGCGAGCTCCCGGGAGTGGGTATCGTGGTCACCGCGGTCGTCGTCTACCTCACCGGACTCCTCTCGACGAACCTCGTCGGGAAGAAACTTCTTGAACTTTTCGACCGCCTCTTGGAGAATCTCCCCCTCGTCAAGACGGTCTACTCGGCTTCAAAACAGCTCGTAGAGGCCGTTTCTCCGGAAGGACGACGCTCATTCAGACGAGTCGTCTTGGTGGAATTTCCAAAAAAGGGGACATTCGCATTGGGATTCGTCACCGGTAACGGAATCGGCCCGCTCAAAGATGAGGTGGTGTCGGTCTACGTGCCCACGGCGATCAACCCCACCAGCGGATTCCTCATCTTCGCTCCGCCGGACGAGGTTCTCGACGCCGGGCTCACGGTCGAAGAAGGAATCAAGCTCGTCG
>JBDSFL010000570.1:0-16121 GCA_039919545.1 Thermoanaerobaculia bacterium
CCCGCCCTTGATGTCCCGATGGAGAATGCCGGCGCGGTGCGCCTCGCCGATCGCGCTCGTGATCTCCCGTCCGATCTCGATCGCGCGCGGAACCGGCAGCGGCCCCTTCGCGAGCGCGGCGTGCAGCGTCTGTCCCTCGACGAGCTCCATGACCAGGAGGTAGCGCCCGCCGCTCTCGACCAGGTCGTGGACGGTGCAGATGTTCGGGTGGTTGAGCGCCGAGGCCGCGAGCGCCTCGCGCCGGAAGCGCTCGCGGCGCTCCGCGTCTTTCGCGAACGCGTCTGGCAGCACCTTCACGGCGACGATTCGCTCGAGCCGCGCGTCGCGCGCCCGATAGACCTCGCCGAAACCGCCGGCTCCGAGGAGCCCCAGGATCTCGAAGTGGTCGAGCGTGATGCCGATCTCGAGCGACGGCTGGGACGTCTTCTGCGAAGGGGACGCTCCCGAAGGCTGTGCCTCCGTCAGTTCCTCGGAAAAATCGGAGCCGGACACTGGCTCAAGTCTGTCACGTCCCGCGGTGGATGCGCTCGGCAGATTGATAGAATTGCCGCCATCAGCTCGAGGTTCCGCAGGCAAGCCTCCCGAAAGCTCAACAAGGAAACAGATGGCAGTTTCGAAGACAAGGGCGAACGAAACAGGTGCGAATCTCGGCTTCGAGGCGAAGCTCTGGGCAACTGCCGATGCCCTTCGCAACAACATGGATGCGGCCGAGTACAAGCACGTCGTCCTCGGTCTCATCTTTCTCAAGTACATCTCCGACGCCTTCGAGGCGAAGCACGAGGAGCTCGAGTCGCAGAAGGCACAGGGGGCCGATTCGGAAGACCCGGACGAGTACCGCGCCGTCAGCATCTTCTGGGTGCCGAAGGAAGCCCGCTGGCAGCACCTGAAGGCGAACGCGCCCCAGCCCACGGTCGGCACCCTCGTCGACGACGCGATGACCGCCATCGAGCGTGACAACCCGGCGCTGAAAGGCGTCCTCCCGAAGGACTTCGCCCGCCCGGGCCTCGACAAGAGCGCACTCACCCGGCTCATCAACCTCGTCAGCGACATCGCTCTCGGCAGCCCTCACGACCGCGCGAAGGACACGCTCGGCCGCGTTTACGAATACTTCCTCTCGCAGTTCGCGAGCGCCGAGGGGAAGAAGGGCGGGCAGTTCTACACGCCATCACGCGTCGTCCGCGTTCTCGTCGAGATGCTCGCCCCCTACAAGGGACGCGTCTACGACCCCTGCTGCGGTTCCGGTGGCATGTTCGTCTCGAGCGAGAAGTTCATCGAAGCGCACGCCGGAAAGATCGGCGACATCTCCATCTACGGTCAGGAGTCGAACTACACCACGTGGCGCCTGGCGAAGATGAACCTGGCAATCCGGGGCATCGACGCACAGATCGGCCACGGAGACACGTTCCACAACGACCGCCACCCGGACCTGAAAGCCGACTACGTTCTTGCGAACCCGCCCTTCAACGACAGCGACTGGCGCGGCGAGATGCTGAAGGACGACAAGCGTTGGGTCTACGGCGTCCCGCCTGCGGGCAACGCGAACTACGCGTGGGTGCAGCACTTCATTCACCACCTCGCGCCCACGGGGCTCGCCGGCTTTGTCCTGGCGAACGGATCGATGTCATCCAACCAATCGGGCGAGGGGGAGATCCGCAAGGCGATCATCGAGGCGGACCTTGTCGACTGCATGGTGGCGCTGCCGGGCCAGCTCTTCTACTCCACGCAAATTCCCGTCTGCCTCTGGTTCTTCGCACGCGACAAGCGCAAGGGCCGATTCCGCGACCGCCGAGGCGAGACGCTCTTCATCGACGCGCGGAAGCTGGGGACGCTGATCGACCGCGTCCACCGCGAGCTGACGGACGAGGACATCGCGAAGATCGCCGGGACATATCACGCCTGGCGCGGCGACAAGGACGCGGGTGCGTACGCCGACGTTCTTGGCTTCTGCAAGGCGGCGAAGCTCGAAGACATGGTCAAGCACGGATACGTCCTCACGCCGGGGCGCTATGTGGGTGCGGAGGCGGCAGCGGACGACCTCGAACCCTTTGCCGAGAAGTTCGCGCGGTTGCGAGCGCAGCTCGAGGAGCAGCTCGCCGAGGGGGCGAAACTGGACGGGCAGATTCGGGAGAACCTGAGCCTGATCGTCGGTTCGATGGAGGAGAGGAAAATTTGATGGCGAAGACGAAAGCGCTCGCTCCAGCATCGGTCGAGTCCCGAATCCTGACGATTCGTGGCGCGCAGGTGATCCTCGACTCGGACCTCGCGGCAATTTACGGGGTTCCAACGAAGGCTCTCAACCAGGCCGTGAAGCGAAATTTCGAGCGCTTTCCATCGGATTTCCGCCTTCAGCTCGCGGCCGACGAAGCGGGTTTGAGGTCACAATCTGTGACTTCAAAGCCGGGACGTGGTGGCCGACGGAGCCTCCCCTGGGCGTTCACCGAACATGGCGCCATCATGGCCGCCACGGTCCTGAACAGCCCGCGAGCCGTGGAGATGAGCCTCTTCGTCGTCCGGGCATTCGTTCACCTCCGTGACTACGCGCGGACGCACGCTGAGCTGGCGAAGCAGCTCGAATTGCTCGAGCGCCGTGTGACTGGGCACGACGAGGATTTGAAGCAGGTGATCGCGGCGCTCCGGGGGTTGCTGGAGCCTGCGGCGAAGCCAAGGCGGGCAATCGGGTTCGGGAAGGAGAAGGGGTGAGATACGGGGAAGGGTCCGATGCTGACCTGAGCTGTAAGCAGCACCGCGAGCCGCTCGCGGCGATGATGAAACGACTCGCCGCGATGCTGCGTGAGCAGCAGGAAAAGGGAGCGAGGCTGGATACCCCGATCTTGGCCAATCTGAGTGGGGTCGGGTATGGCCGGTGAGCGGATCGAGCGGTTTCTTGGCGAGCTGACCGACAACTCCGACGGTCGTCGGATTCCGATCAAAGAGGCTGATCGTCGTCCAGGACCGTACCCATATTACGGAGCGTCTGGAGTCGTCGACTCTGTTGATGAGTTCATCTTCGATGGCACGTACTTACTTATCGCTGAAGACGGCGAGAATCTCCGCACGCGAAACACCCCAATCGCCTTTCTTGCTCGCGACAAGTTCTGGGTAAACAACCACGCCCATGTCGTGCGTGGGAACACTGAAGCCGACACGCGCTTCCTCATGTACGCGCTGTCGGCGATGGACATCAGTGGCTATCTGACCGGCTCCACGATGCCGAAGCTGACGCAGGCAAACCTGAATCGGATACCGTTGGTGACCCCGCCGCTTGCTGAGCAACGCGCCATCGCCCATGTCCTCGGCACACTCGATGACAAGATCGAGTTGAACCGCCAGATGAACGAGACGCTGGAGGCGATGGCGCGGGCGTTCTTCAAGTCGTGGTTCGTGGACTTCGATCCCGTCCGCGCCAAGGCCGAGGGCCGCGACCCCGGCTTCCCAAAGCCCCTCGCCGACCTTTTCCCGGGTTCGTTCGAGGTCTCGGAGCTTGGGGAGATTCCGAAGGGGTGGACAGCCGGTTGTGTCGATGATGAGTTCGACTTGACAATGGGTCAGTCTCCGCCGGGCGAGACCTACAATGAAGCCGGGCAGGGTCTGCCCTTCTTTCAAGGGCGAACAGATTTTGGATTCCGATTTCCAAGGCGTCGCGTTTACTGCACGGCGGCAACGAGGTTCGCAAAGTTAGGGGATACGCTCATCAGCGTGCGAGCTCCGGTTGGCGATATCAACATGGCCGCCGAAGAATGCGCCATTGGGCGTGGCGTAGCGGCCGCTCGTCACAAAACTGGGAGTCGCTCTTATTCGTACCAGTTCATGCGCTCCCTCGAAGAGGTGTTTGCGCGCTTCGAAGCCGAGGGCACAGTCTTCGGCTCAATCGGAAAGAAGGACTTCCACGGCATTTCGTGTGTGATACCGCCTCGCGACCTCGTGCTGGAGTTTGAACGGCGGCTGGCATCAGTCGACGGTCGTGTCGAAATCAACGAACGCGAAGCCCACACTCTCACCGCCCTCCGCGACACCCTCCTCCCCAAGCTCATCTCCGGCGAGCTGCGCGTGAAGGACGCCGAACGGATCGTCGGCCGCGCCGTATGACAACGCCGCGCCCCTACTCGATCAAGATCTTCCTGGTTGGCGGGGACCCGGAGGGCCTGCGCACGATCGAGAAGTCGAACTGGAGCGGCGTCGGCATCGTCGTGCCGCGGTCTCTCTTCGGAGAGGCGAAGAGGCGCAAGGAGCTGGAGCGCACGGGCGTCTACGTCCTCGTGGGTCCGCCCGAGGCGTCGGGTCTCCCGCGGATCTACGTGGGTGAGGGTGACCCTATCCGCCCACGCCTCGAACAGCACGCCTCCAAGAGAGATTTCTGGACGAGCTGCATCGCCTTCACGAGCAGCGGCGAGAAGCTGAACAAGGCGCACGTCCAGTATCTGGAGGCGCGCCTCATCGACCTGGCTGCCAAGGCGAAGCGCTGCGTTCTCGACAACGGCAACGTTCCGCAGCTTCCGTCGCTGTCAGAGGCCGAGGCCGCCGACGCCGAAGGCTTCCTCGCGGAGATGCTGCTCTGCTTCCCGGTTCTTGGACTCGCCATCTTCTCCTCGGCGGCGACCGCCGAATCGAAGAGCGGCCCAGAGCTCGTCCTCAAGGCGAAAGGGATCGAGGCCCACGGAGCCGAGACCCCGCAAGGATTCGTCGTGCGAGCGGGGAGCCGTGCCGTGAAGGCCGAGGTGCCCTCCATTCACGCCTACCTGACCGAGCTGCGGAACGCCCTTGTCGGCAACGGCGTCCTGACATCGTCCAAAGACTCGTACCTCTTCACCCAGGACTACCTTTTCTCCTCTCCTTCCACCGCTGCCGGCGTCGTGCAGGGCCGGTCTGCAAACGGCCGGATTGATTGGACGACCAAGGACGGCCGTACGCTCAAGGCCGTGCAAGAAGCGCAAGAGTCCTCGTGACGACGATGCTCGCAAGCCGACCCGGCCGGGTATCCGGCGGATAGCCGAGAACACGTGCGAGTGAAGTGAAGCATGGCGAGAAGCAGGAAGCCACGCAGCGTTCCCTTGATCGAGCGCCTTCACGTGCGCAACTACCGCGCTCTTCGCGACCTCGCGCTCGCGGACCTGACTCCTCTGACGGTGTTCCTCGGCCCGAACGGCAGCGGAAAGAGCACGATCTTCGACGTCTTCGCCTTTCTTTCGGAGTGCTTCACCGCCGGCGTGCGGAAGGCGTGGGACAAGCGCGGGCGCTTCAAGGAACTTCGCTCTCGGGGTTCTTCGGGCCCCATCGAGTTCGAGGTCCGGTATCTCGAACCGGGTTTCACGCCGACGGTGTACCAACTCGCGATCGACGAGGGCCCGAAGGGTCCGTTCGTGGCGGCCGAGTCGATCCGCTGGACGCGGAGCGAGCGCGGCGGAAACAATTTCAAGTTTCTCGATTTCGTCAACGGAGAGGGATACGTCATCGAGGGGGAGCGGCCGGACAAGGGAGATCGGCCGTCTCTACAGAAGCTCGCCTCCCCAGACGTGCTTGCCGTGAACACGTTTGGCCAGCTCAGGAGTCATCCACGAGTCGTCGCGCTCCGCGAGTTCATCACGGGCTGGTATCTCTCCTACCCGACCATGTCGACCTCCGGAGCGAAGCACACCCCCGAGGTGGGACCGCAAGAGAGGCTTTCTCAGTCGGGCGACAACCTTGCGAACGTCGTGCAGTACCTCTCGGAGCAGCATCGGCCGCGCCTGGACCAGATTCGGGGCGTCTTGAGCAAGCGGATTCCACGGCTGGAGAGAGTCGAGGCGGAGCCCCTCGGAGGGGGTCGACTGCTCCTCAGGGTCAAGGACGCTCCGTTCTCCGAGCCTGTCCAGGCACGCTGGGTCTCGGACGGCACGCTCAAGATGCTCGCTTATCTGATCGTTCTCTACGACCCGGCACCGCCTCCGCTCATCGGAATCGAGGAGCCCGAAAATTCCCTCCACCCTCGACTGCTTCCGGAGCTCGCCGAGGACTGCCGGAAATCCGCCAGTCACAGCCAGCTCTTTGTGACGACGCACTCCCCCGTCCTTGTCGATTCTCTCCGGCCGGCCGAGCTGCGCGTCGTTTACCGGAAACCGGATGGATTCACGAGCAACCGCCGTGTCTCCGACATGTCGAACGTGATGGCGTTCTTCGACGAGGGCGTCTCCCTGGGACACCTCTGGCTTGCAAACCACTTCGAGTTCGGCGATCCGCTGTCGGTTGACACGAGCAAGCGGAAGTCGCCATTGCGAGCGTACGGTGCACCTGGAGCTCCTCGTGAAGGAGCCGTCCGCTGAAGCGGCGCTTTTGCCGCTGCTGCCTCGAATCAAGCCCGACAACCTTGAATACGGGTCGGAACGATACGGACGCTATCTGCCCTTCTGTGCTTGGTTCTCAATTCGGTCTTACCCCTCCACTAAGATAGCTACTATCCGTAACCGATTGATTCCACGAGAGATCGTCATTTAGGAGCAAACCAGTGACCGCCTTCGCCGAGTCCGTCGTGGAAGAGGCCGCGCTGGCGTGGCTGGAAGCGCTCGGCTATGCCGTTCTCCACGGGCCAGACATTGCCATCGGCGAGCCGGCGGCGGAACGGAGCGATCCGAACTATCGCGATGTGGTCCTCGAGCGGCGGCTGCGCCAGGCCCTCGTGCGGCTCAACAAGGACCTCCCGTCCGAGGCTCTCGAAGACGCCTATCGCAAGCTGACGCGCGTCGACGCCGGGTCGCTTCTCGAACGGAACCGCGCGGTGAGCGAGATGCTCATCAAGGGCGTGGACGTGGAGTATCGACGGGCCGATGGATCGATCGCGGGGGCGAAGGCTCGGGTCCTGGACTTCGGCGATCCCGAGAACAACGACTTCCTCGCGGTGAACCAGTTCACGGTGACGGAAGAGCGGCACACGCGGCGGCTGGATGTGGTGCTCTTCGTGAACGGCCTCCCGCTCGCTGCGCTCGAGCTGAAGAATGCGGCCGACGAGAACGCGACGACCTGGACGGCGTTCAAGCAGTTCCAGACATACCAGACCGAGATCCCTTCGCTGTTCACCACGAACGTGGCGCTCCTCGTGTCGGACGGGATCCAGGCACGCATCGGAACGCTCGCGGCCGGCAGAGAGTGGTTCAAGCCATGGCGCACCATCGCGGGGCGCGAGGACGCCGCTCCGAACCTCTCGGAGCTTCAGGTCGTCATCGAGGGGGCGTTCCAGAAGCGCCGGTTTCTGGAGCTGGTGGAGCACTTCGTGGTCTTCGAGGATTTCGGCGGCGGGAAGCTGACGAAGAAGATGGCGGGATATCACCAGTTCCATGCGGTGAACGTGGCGGTGGAAGAAACTCTCCGCGCCACGCGCCTCGCCTCGCGAGACCAGATGGCCCTGGTTCCTGGGCGGTACGACGCCGGGATGCGAGCCGGCGGAGCGCCGGGTGACCGGCGGGTCGGCGTCGTCTGGCACACACAGGGCTCGGGGAAGAGCCTGACGATGGCGTTCTACGCGGGGCGAATCATCCTGCACCCGGAGATGGCCAACCCGACCGTCGTCGTCCTCACGGACCGAAACGATCTGGACGATCAGCTCTTCGGGACGTTCTCGCGATGCCGTGACCTGCTGCGGCAGGACCCGGTCCAGGCCGCGAGCCGGGCCGACCTGCGCGAGAAGCTGAGCGTGAGCGGCGGTGGCGTCGTGTTCACGACGATCCAGAAGTTCATGCCCGAAGAGAAGGGTGACCGGCACCCGATGCTCTCTGACCGGCGAAACGTCGTGGTCATCGCCGACGAGGCGCACCGAAGCCAGTACGACTTCATCGACGGCATGGCGCGCAACCTGCGCGACGCGCTGCCGAACGCATCGTTCATCGGCTTCACCGGCACGCCGATCGAGAAGGCGGACGGGAACACGCGCGCCGTCTTCGGCGAGTACATCAGCGTGTACGACATCCGGCGCGCGGTTGCCGATGGCGCGACGGTGCGCATCTACTACGAGAGCCGCCTCGCGAAGCTGGAGCTGAAGGATTCCGAGCGGCCGACGATCGACTCGCAGTTCGAGGAGGTCACCGAGGGGGAAGAGGTCGAGCGCAAGGAGAAGCTCAAGTCGAGATGGGCGCAGCTCGAAGTGGTCGTCGGTGCGGAGAGCCGCCTGAAGCGAATCGCGCGCGACCTCGTGGAGCACTTCGAAACCCGTCTCTCGGTGCTCGAGGGGAAGGCGATGGTGGTCTGCATGAGTCGACGGATCTGCGTCGAGCTCTATCGCGAGATCGCGGCGTGGCGTCCCACGTGGCATACGGCCGACGACAGCACCGGAGCGATGAAGATCATCATGACCGGCTCGGCGTCGGACGATCTGGACTGGCAGCAGCACATCCGGACCAAGGGACGACGCGAAGAGCTGGCGAAGCGCTTCCGCGACCCGAGCGATCCGTTCCGGCTCGTGATCGTCCGCGACATGTGGCTCACGGGCTTCGACGCGCCGAGTCTTCACACCATGTACGTCGACAAGCCGATGCGCGGACATGGGTTGATGCAGGCGATCGCGCGGGTGAACCGTGTATTCAAAGACAAGCCCGGCGGTCTCGTCGTCGACTACCTCGGCCTGGCTGACGAGCTGAAAAAGGCTCTCGCGACTTATACGGAGAGCGGCGGCGAAGGAAAGCCTTCCTTCGATCAGGCGGAAGCCGTCGCCGAGATGCTGAAGCGTTACGAGGTTTGTTGCGACCTGTTTCACGGTTTCGATCGCTCGCCGTGGGTGAAGGGCGACGCGAGGGCCCGCGTGTCGGTGCTCCCCGCGGCCCAGGAACACATCCTTGCGCAAGCAGAGGGCAAGGACCGTCTTCTCGCGGCGGTGAGACTGCTCTCGCAAGCCTTCGCCCTTTCTGTGCCGCATGAAGAGACCATGAGGGTTCGCGACGAGGTCGCCTTCTTCCAGGCCGTGCGTGCTGTGCTGGCGAAGGCGGCCCCGGGCGAGCGGAAGACCGACGACGACCTCGAGCACGCCATACGACAGATCGTTTCGAAGGCGATCGGCTCGGGCGATGTGCTCGACCTCTTCGCGGCAGCGGGTCTCGAGAAGCCAGACATCTCGATTCTCTCGGACGAGTTCCTGGCCGAAGTGCGCGACATGCCCCAGCGGAACCTCGCCGCGGAGCTTCTGCGAAAGCTCCTCTCGGGAGAGATCAGGCAGAGAGCGAAGCGAAACGTTGTGCAGGCGAAGGTCTTCTCGGAGCTGCTCGAGCAATCCGTTCGGAAGTATCAGAACAGGGCCATCGAGGCGGCCGCTGTCATCGAGGAGCTGATCGGCCTCGCGAGAGACATGCGGGCCGCGAACGCACGCGGCGAGAAGCTCGGGCTCAGCGACGACGAGCTGGCCTTTTACGACGCGCTGGAGACGAACGACAGCGCGGTGAAGGTGCTCGGCGAGCCCACCCTCACCACCATCGCACGCGAGCTGGTGGTGATGGTGAAGAAGAACGTCACCATCGACTGGACCATGCGCGAAAACGTCCGCGCGCAGCTTCGCGTGCTGGTCAAACGGATATTGCGCAAATACGGATATCCGCCGGACAAGCAGGAGCGGGCGACGCAGACGGTGCTGGAACAGGCCAGGGTGCTGTCGGAGACGTGGGCGGTCGATTGAGGTAGGAGCGCGCAGGTGGCTCCGTGGACGAGCTCTGTGCGATCCTGACGCCACGTGACTCTCTCCGCGGGAACGCGACTCGGCGCGTACGAAGTCCTCTCGCACCTCGGCTCCGGCGGCATGGGAGAGGTCTACCGGTCGCGCGACACGCGCCTCATGCGCGACGTGGCGATCAAGGTTCTGCCCGAATCGCTCACCTTCGATCACGAGCGGCTCGCGCGCTTCAAGCGCGAGGCGCACGTCCTGGCCTCGCTCAACCACCCCAAGATCGCCTCGATCTTCGGGCTCGAGGAGTTCGAGGGAACGCCCTTCCTCGTGCTCGAGCTCGTCCCGGGCGAGGACCTCTCCGCTCACCTTTCACGCGGGGCCTTGCCCGTGGACGAGGCGCTCGACCTCGCGCGGCAGATGGCGGAAGGGCTCGAGGCGGCGCACGAGGCAGGCGTCGTGCACCGCGACCTCAAGCCCGCGAACGTGAAGGTGACGCCTGACGGCTCGGTGAAGATCCTCGACTTCGGGCTCGCGAAAGCCCTCGCCGCGGACGCAGGCGAGAGCGCGAACGACCTTTCGCGCTCGCCCACGCTCACGTCCCCCTCCACCGCGCTCGGGGTCATCCTCGGCACGGCGTCCTACATGGCGCCCGAGCAGGCGCGCGGTCGCAAGGTCGACCGCCGAGCGGACATCTGGGCGTTCGGCGTCGTGCTCTGGGAGATGCTCACGGGCGAGCGGCTCTTCGCCGGCGACACGGTGCCCGACGTTCTTGCCGCCGTTCTCACGAAGGAGATCGACTTCAAGCGGCTGAGCGGCGGCCCCCGCATCGTGCAGCTCGTGCGCCGTTGCCTCACGCGCGACCCGAAGCAGCGCCTCCACGACGCGGGCGACGCGCGCATCGAGCTCGAGGAGGTGATCCAGGAGCGGCGTTCGGGTCTCTCCGCGCCGCTCGTGCCCGCTGCCGGCATTTCACCACGCCGGGTGTGGCCGCTCGTTGCCGCCGCAGGCGTGGCGGCCGCAGTCGTGGGAGCGCTCGCCGGGAGGCTGTCCGTGCCGGCAGCCGCTCCGCGGCAGCCCGCCGTGCATGCGGTCGTGCAGCTGCCCGAGGGGCTCTCTCTCGCGGGCTGGTCGTCTCCGACGATCGCACTCTCGAGGGACGGGCGAACACTGGCCTACGTCGCGGAGAAGGCGGGACAGAACCGCGAGCTCTACATCTGCGACCTCTCGCGCGGCGAGACGCGGCGCGTCCCGTCGAGCGAAACGGCGGAAGGGCCGTTCTTCACGCCCGACGGCGCGGCGGTCGCGTTTGCCACCGGCGTCTCCATGACCCGTCTCGTGGAGGGTCCGCTCATGAAGCGGTACTCCCTCCGGACGGGGCTCACGGAAAGTGTCGCCCCGATCGCGGATTTTTTCGGCGGATCATTCGCCTCCGATGGCTCGATCGTCTTCGTGAACGACCAGGCCGGCGGGCTCGAACGCCTTCGGCCGGGAACGCGCGTCCCCGACCCGCTCGTTGCCAAGTTCAGGAGCCGGGGCGTGGACGAGAGACTGCATGCGCTCTGGCCGCAGCTCCAGCCGGGAGACGGCGCCGCTCTCGTGATCCGGTCCGCGGGCTGGACGACGAACGGGCGGGTGTGCAGCGTCGACCTCGCGACGCGAGAGATCACGGACCTCGGCGTCGGCGCGGGCTATGCGCGGGCGACGGCGAAGCACCTCCTGTTCGTGACCACGGGCGGCACGCTCATGGCCGCGCCTTTCGACCCGAAGGCGCGGCGCCTCACGGGCCCGGCGTTCGCGGTTCTCAAGGACGTGGCGACGACCTGCAACGACGCTTCCGCGCTGGCGATTTCCGAGAACGGCACGCTCGCGTACGCGACCGGAATCATCCGAGGCTCGGGGAGCGAGCTCCTTCGCTTCATGAAGGTGGACGCGGGCGGCAAATCGGCCCCCCTCGCCTTCGATCCGCAGGAGCTCTACAGACGCTTCGTGCTCTCCCCCTCCGGCGAGCTGGCCGCGGCTCCGGGCTGGGACGGCGCCGTCTGGATCTACGACCTGGCTCGCGGGACGAAGCGAAAGCTCGCGGGCGCGCAGAACGTGGAGAGCCTGGCCTTTTCACGCGATGGGAAGTCGCTCGCCGTCGTCGGCCCCCGTGCCGACGGTGCGCAATACGACCTCTACATCGCACCGCTGGACGGTTCCGCCCCCCCCAGAAAGGTGCTCGACCATCCGCAGGAGATCAGGCTCGGCGCGTTCGCTTCGGACGGGCGGCTCCTGGTGGTGGAGCTGGGGTTCGGGCTCCTGGCGGTCTCGCTGGAGCGCGGCACGTCCGAGCGGATACGCCTGGAGAGCAAGGAGCCGTATGACCCCTCCGTTTCGCCCGACGGCACGCTCCTGGCCTACTGCGCGGGCGACACCGGGCGTTCGGAGATCTACGTGAGCGCGGTCTCGGGCGGGGCCGCCTTTCCCATCTCGACGGGTGGCGGCGCGTTACCGCGCTGGTCGCGCGACGGCCGGGAGGTCGCCTATCTCGCGGGAGACACGCTGATGTCGGTGCCCATCAGCGTGGTCAAGGGCGTGCCCGCAGGCGGGCGCCCGCAGCGCGTGGCCGAGCTCCCGGCGCTCTTCGCGTTCGACACGCTCCCGGGACGCGGCGAGTTCGTCGCGCTCCAGCGTGCACCCGGGTCCGGGATCCAGACGCAGATCCACGTCATCGTCAATTTCCTCGACGAGCTGGCGCGGCTCGGCTCGCCCGCGAACTGAGAGCAACGGCGTTCTCGTTCACTTGCGTGCCGTGCCGGGCACGCCGAGCACGCCGTCGATCCCCTCGGCCAGGATGAGGTTCGTCGAGAGAGAGACCTCGCCGAGCGTCATCCGGGTTCCGTCGGGAGAGATCCCCAACGACTCGACCAGCGAATCGCTCTCGATTCCGATGATGAGGCGCCGTGTCGCGGCGGTGTCGTGCCCGGGAGAGAAAGCCTCTCGCACGACGCCGATACCGCCCTTGTCGTTGTCCACCAGCATCGCGACCTCGCTGCCGGCAAGCCAGCGGTGACGGCCTCGACTGAATCGGTCGCCCTTGACCGGGATGTCGAGCGAGACCGGCGCGCCATCCGAAAGCCGAACCGCGCGGATGTTGGTGTCAGTGGCGACCGGGGCAGAGAACGACACGAGCGTCCCGTCGGGGGAGATCTCCGGCAGGATGTACTGCCCGCCGGCGAGAAGCGTCGACGACGAGCCGTTCGGACGCACCTTCCAGATGCCCCGTTTCAGCGGATCGGCCGAGGCGTAGACGATCCATCGACCGTCCGGCGTCATGGATGGATTTTCGGCGTCCTTGCCGTCGCTGGAGACGCAGCGCGCGCCGTTGCCGTCGCGCTCGGCCATCCAGATCTCGAAATGCCCCGAGCGATTGCTCGCGAAGAGAAGCTTGCCATCGGACGAGACCGCGGGCTGCGAGTCGGAACCGGCATATGTGAGCACGTGGAGATCGGGGGGCTCAGACACGCGCGGCCGGTACAGGAGTCGCCTCTGGCGGCTCCTCCTTCAGGATGGCCGCCATCGTGTCCGCCGCCGACTCCCGCTTGAAGGCGCGCCGCAGCGTGAGCATCTCGTAGAGCACGGTGCCGAACGAGAAGATGTCCGACCGGTGGTCCACGGCGAGGCCGCGCACCTGCTCGGGCGACATGTAGCCCACCGTCCCCATCACCGTGCCGGGCTCCGTCCCTCTTTGCTCGGTGGGCGCGCTCGTCTCGTCTTTCGCGAAGGCATGGCCCTGCTTCGCGAGCCCGAAGTCCAGGATCTTGACGTGTCCGTCCCTCGTGACGAACAGGTTCTCCGGCTTCAGGTCGCGATGAACGATCCCCTTCTCGTGCGCGGCGGAGAGGCCTCGCGCGATCTGCGTGGCCCACTCGACGCTCTTGCGCGCGAGAAGGTCTCCGCTGTCCAGCGCGGCGCGCAGCGTCTGCCCTTCGAGAGGCTCCATGACCGCGTAGGCGATGCCGTCGTGCGTTCCGAAGTCGAAGATCGCCAAGATGTTCGGATGCGACAGCGCGGCCACGTCGAGCGCCTCGCGCTCGAAGCGGGCGAGGGCATCCACGTCCCTGGCGAACGACTCGGGCAGCACCTTGATCGCCACGTCACGTTTGAGCTTCGTGTCGCGCGCGCGGTAGACCTCCCCCATGCCGCCCGCGCCGAGCGGCGAGAGGATCTCGTACGGGCCCAGGCGGGAGCCGGAGGCGAAGATCATGAGAACGTCCGCACGTACCGCACGCCGCGACCATGCGCCGCAGTCGCGGCTATGGCGTGAACCCCACGGTCCGCCAGAGCACCGCCGGGGCGTACGCCCGCCCGGTTTGCACGACCGTGGCGGTCTCTCTCGAGGAAGGGCCAGAGGGAGAGCGTGCGACATCCCGAAAGTGTTGAGCCTGTCCATTCGTTCTCGCCTACCCTCGCCGCGCGTGCCAATGTGAACGCGTGGTGGATACGTCCTCTCGCATGCCCGTCATCTTCGCGGCGCACGGCGCGCCGATCCTCCTCGACGACGCTCCCTGGATGGCGGAGCTCGGGTCGTGGGCCATGGCGATGCATAAGCCGAAGAGCATCCTCGTGGTCTCGGCCCACTGGGAAGAGCGGCCGGCGACGCTCGGTGCGACCCGTTCGGTGCCGCTGGTGTACGACTTCTCCGGTTTTCCCGAGCGTTACTACGAGACGCGCTACCCGTCACCGGGAGCGCCGCTCCTGGCGGCTCGCGTGCGGGAGCTGTTCCAGGAGAAAGGCGTCGCGGTCGCCCAAGACTCCGAGCGCGGTCTCGACCACGGTGCCTATGTGCCGCTGGTCGCCATGTATCCGGAAGCCGACGTCCCCGTTCTCCAGCTCTCGATGCCGGGCCTCCGATCGGCGGAGCTGTTCGAGATGGGCCGGGCGCTCGCTCCCCTCCGCGACGAAGGGGTGCTCGTCTTCGGCAGCGGCTTCCTCACACACAACATGCGGTACGCGTTCCGTCCCGGCATTCCCGATTGGGCGCGCGATTTCGACTCCTGGGCGGCCGATGCGCTCTCGCGTTTCGACGTCGACGCGTTACTCGACTTCCGGTTCGAGGCTCCGGCCGCGCACCTGGCGCTCCCGACCTGGGAGCATTACGCGCCCGTGCTGGTGGCCGCAGGAGCCGCGGCCGGCGAGCGCCCGCCCACGACGTTTCCCATCACCGGATTCTGGATGGAAGGCGCCTTCACGAAGAGATCGGTCCAGTTCGGGTAGAGAGCGTCACCTCGAACTGGAAAACGATTTCGGCTTTGACGAGCGACGCGTCTGCGGCTTCTTCGCGGGCTTCTTCGCCCGCGCGGCCACGGCAATTGCCTTCCTCATCCACACTCCCAGCGCATCCGTGTCTTCGAGGACTTCCGCAGGGACGTTCCAGTAGCCCATCGTGGTCGCCCCTTCGAAGGGAACGAACGGTCTGGATCCCGCGGCCTCGAAATCGCTTTTCGTCTCTTCGTCCACCTTGAAGTAGAGGACGTCGTCGTCCGCCAGCGCGAAGAAGAGGTCACCGGAATAGATGCCGAGCCCGCCGAACATCCGGCGTGTGCGGATCGAGGCGATGGACGAGAGCTGGTCGATGACGAGAAGCTGGAAGTCTTCAGAGACGGGCATCTCCGGATATTCTGCGCCCGTCAGCATCCCCGGGGATCCCGTCGTGGAACCGCGAAACAAGGAGACTCGAATGAGGAAGCTCAAGATCATCGAGCACATCTCGCTGGACGGCGTGATCCAGAACACCGGCGAAGACGACTTCCCCACCGTCGACTGGACCGCGCCTCATCGGAAGAGCGCATAGCGCATGTGCGGCGTGATCGGGCTCGCGAGCGAGCACCACCGTCCGGATCTCGGCCTGGTCGCCGCCGAGCTTCTCAAGACTCTCGAATACCGCGGCTACGATTCGACCGGCGCGGCATTTCAAGGAGAAGGCGAGACGGTCGTCCTGCGAAAGGGCGTGGGCGCGCCATCGGTGATGGTCGAGACGCTCGGCATCGTGGCGCTCGGCGGCTCGATTCTCTGCGGCCAGGTACGCTGGGCCACCTTCGGGTCGATCGACGAGGCCAACGCACAGCCTCATGTCGTCGCCTGCAAGGTTGGAATCTACGGCGCCCACAACGGCAACGTCACCAACTGCGACGACCTCAAGACGTGGCTCGTGTCGGAGGGGCATCACGTCCTGTCCGACAACGACGGAGAGATGGTCGTTCACACGGTCGAGCACTTCTTCGAGATCGAGCTGCGGGCCCACACGGATGAACAGAGGTGCGACCCGGACGTCCGGCGCGCGGCCATGCGCCGCGCGATCCTCGTCGCGAGCGCGCGACTCGAGGGCTCATACGCGGCGGTCATCGTGGATCCCGTATCGCGAACGCTCTGGGCGATCAAGCAGGGCTCGAGCCTCTACTTCGGCTTCGGGCACCACGAGACCGGCGGACGCTTCACGATCGCCTCGTCGGATCTCTCCTCGGTGCTG
>JBDSFL010000574.1:0-12867 GCA_039919545.1 Thermoanaerobaculia bacterium
AGGTAGCCGCGCCCCGACTCCGCCATGCTTCTGAGGAAGCGCGTGTACTGCCGGTACGTGAAGGCCGGGCTCGCATGACCCACCTGCTGCGCCACCCAGGCCACTGGGGCGTGGCGCATTAGGAGGATCGAGCAGTAGACGTGCCGCAGGGCGTGAGGCGTGAACCGTGGGCAGCCCACTGAACGAACCGCAGGCTCCCAGGATCGTTGCACGAAGTTGCGATCGTTGAGCACCGGCGGGCGCCCCTCGGTGCGGTCGGTCTCGGCGGGGAAGACCCACGGGTCGTTCCGCTGGACGGTGCCGTTCTTCTGTCCCTCCCGGTACGTCGTGAGCGCAGCGATGAGGTCGGCTGGCGCCTCCACCGTCCGGATGCCCGCCGCGGTTTTCGGCGTCACGATCTTGCCCGCGACCTGATCGATGGACTCGCAGACGTAAATCGTTCCGGCCTCGAGATCGACGTTTTCCCATCGGAGCGCGAGGCACTCGTTCAGCCGCATGCCGGTTCCGAGCAGCGTCCGTCCCGCCATGCGGGCCACCGGGTGCACGATCGCCTCCACCACCTTCACGGCGTTCTCGAAGGACGGCACCGAGATCGCGCGGCCGTCCTTCGGCGGCAACTGGAGCCCCACCGCGGGATTCACCGGGATGAGCGAACGCTTCGCGGCGTCCGCGAGGACGGCTCGTAGGATCCGCACGGACTCGCGCCGGGTCTGGCCGGACAAGCTCTTCTTCATCATCGAGGAGCGAAACGCGCTGCAGGCGTCGTAGGTAATGTCCCGCAGAGAGATGTCCCCGAGCACGGGCTTCACGTGCTGCATGTAGCGGGAGAGTGAGGTTCGGCGCGTCGAATCCTTCAGGAGACCGAGGGTCTCGGGGAAGTAGATCGTCTCGCTGAATGTGGCGAGGGTCACGCGGGTGGCCCGCCGCTGGACGATTGGGCGCCCGGAGAGCAGCTCGTCTTGTTTCGCATGGCGAGCGGCGAGCGCCTCTTGCACCGTATCGAAATCCCCGACGAACATGTCCTTCCCGCGCGAGTAGATGTAGGCCGCGAACTTTCCGCCTGTCAGGAGCCAGATGCCGGTGTCGATGCGCAGCGGCTTTTCCGGGAGCTCCTTCGGCACCCGACTCGCCAGTTTCCATCCCGGTTTCTGTCCTCGCGGCATACCCGCGGATCGTAGCCGATTCTTCTAGGTATTTTCTAGGTTAGTGAACTACTGGAGCATCAAACTCGATCCAAGAGAGTCGAACAGAATCAAGCGTAACAGCCTCTAAAATAGGTGTTTATCTAACTTGATAGAACCAGTTCGAATCATGTAAAAGCGTTGTCGATCGGCCTCATAACCCAAAGGTCGCAGGTTCAAATCCTGCCCCCGCAACCAATCGAATTTCCCGCAGATGAATGCGGTCAAGAAGCCCGGCGGCAACGCCGGGCTTCACTCTTTTTCGGTGGTTTTCTCGGTGATTTCTGGCGCGAATCTACAGTGTCCCAACAGTTCGCTTGCGGCTGGGGACGTCCCGGCTGGCTCGGCGGGCCTGAAGCGCCCATCGAGGACCATGAGACACGGAAATTCTCCGATGCCAACTCGGCAGCCTGAAGAAGTGGCGTTAGAGGAAGGCGGGGCCGCGCGGGTGGTTCGGCGAGGCTCGCTCGTCCTTATCGCGCCGATGGCGTCGCGGACTTCCTCGTCGTGATGGATCGGGAGCCGAGCGCGAAGGCCTCGACCTGAACAGCGCGTCCATTCGCTCTGATGCGGCCGATCCGCCAGAATGAGAGCAGATGCCCACAAAGGCCGTCGTTCTCAACCCGTACTTCTCGGATGGCTTCGGGATCGATCCGGAAGTCGTTGGTGAATACGGGGCATTCAACATCTCGCTGGTCACGGATCTGCCGCTCTTCATCGACCCGTTCCTCATCTTCACGAGCGAGGAACCCGCGTACCAGACTCTCCACCGCGAAATCGTCCGGTATGTGACCTTCCTTCGGGATCAAGCGACCGAGAGGGAGATCGACGATGGGCTGACGTTCGCCTGGATGATGTTCTCGGAGGTAAAGCAAACATGGTTGGGATTTTCCGCCGTAGGGAATCGCGGGGCAGGTCTTGGTCGTGACTTTGCGGGGAAGCTTCGCGACAACCTCCACAGCGTTTTCAAGAACTTCGGTGAGGAGAAGATCTCGCGGGGGAGCCACCTCGAGAAACTGTGCCTCGTTCGCGAGGGTGTCGGTCGAGACAAGATCAGTGACTTCACGACAAACCTCATCAAGCGGTTTCTGCTGGAGTACACGCAGACTTTTGCGAAGGAGTTCCTGACCGCCGACCAGCGAAAAATCGTGAACGTTCCACGGGTGAGCTTCGACTACGAACGCGGGATTTGGATCGCCGGGAAGTACGAACTTCCCTGGTACGACGGGGACTACGTCCTGCTGACGCCGAAGGATCTGCTCACGCGCGACGAGACCTGGATCAACAGGAGCGACCTGGTGAAGCGGATCGAGGAGATCGTCGCTGCGGTTCCGGACCAGCAGCTCCGCGCGACCTTGAACGACTACTTCCGTCGCAGCCTCCCAAAGAAACCGAAGAAGGGCGACCGTGAAGCGGCAGCTTCAGATCTGATTCGCGCACATCCCGAAATCGCGGACTATTACATCCGCGAACAGGAGGATGCCGGCGATGCGGCCACCTCGGTCGCACATGACCACGTCGTTGCATCCGAACACAAGTACATCGACCAGGTCCGAGCATTCTCCGTCTCGCTCGCATCCACGACCACGTTCTACGAGGTGGGGGTGGACACCCTCGCTGAGGCCCGACTCCGCGTGGGGTACCTCAAGCACGTAATCGAGGATCAGGACGGCTACAGGTACTTCTACGACCGCGATGAGCCTCTCCGACGAGAGAAGGACCTCCAGATTCTCTTCAAACTCACCTGGTTTGGAACGACGTCCGACGTGAACGCCGAGGTGAACAACGGCCGAGGCCCGGTCGACTTCAAGGTCTCGCGCGGAAGAGCTGACATGTCGCTTGTGGAATTCAAGCTCGCAAGCAATAAGCAGCTCAAAAAGAATCTCGAGAACCAGGTTGCTGTCTACGAAAAGGCGAACGATACGACGAAGTCGCTGAAGGCAATCCTCTTCTTCACCGACAGTGAGCTCGCCAAGGTCAACCGCATCCTGAAAGATCTTGGCCTCGACGCAGATAACACGATCATTCTCATCGACGCGCGCCCGAAGCCATCAGGATCCGTCGCATAGCTAGCCGCGTCAGATCGGCAGCGTCGGCGGGCCGCGCACACCGCGCCGAGCAGCGGCGAGCCCTCGTATCCGAGTGACACTGTGCCCGCGCGCGCCGAGCGGCTTGCCCGGACGAACTCGCTCGTGAACGACGGCAACGCGTGCCGTCGGTCCGGAGGCGCCCGCCCTTCGTCATCGGGACGCCGAACACGGTGTGCATACCAGCGATGACCGAGCGCTGCTTTGGAATAAGATAGCGGCACTTGGAGTCTTATGCCGTTGTTACCCGTGGGTTCTCGCAATGCCGCCTGACGAAGTGCTGACCATCAAGGAGGTCGCCGCGCTGCTCAAGCTCGCCGAAAAGACCGTGTACGCGATGGCGCAGGCCGGGGAGATCCCGGCTTTCAAGATCCGCGGGCAGTGGCGCATCAAGCGCACGGAGCTCGACCGGTGGATGGATGCGCAGCCGCGCGGCGGTCAGAACGGGGGAGGCAACGACGATGGCCGCTGATCACAATTCCTTTTCAAACCTCATCTGGCAAATCGCTGATCTCCTGCGCGGCCCCTACCGCCCGCCGCAGTACGAGCGCGTGATGCTGCCCATGACGGTGCTTCGGCGCTTCGACTGCGTCCTCGCCGACACGAAGGCCAAGGTCGTCGCGGCGCACGAGAAACACAAGGGTGGCAAGCTCGCGGGCGACGCTCTCGACACGACGCTGAACAAGGTCGCGGGTGAACGCTTTCACAATCATTCGCCGCTCGACTTCGCGAAGCTCAAGGGCGATCCGGACAACATCAACAAGCACCTGGTCAGCTACATCAAGGGCTTCTCGGCGAACGTCCAGCGCATCTTCGAGTACTTCGAGTTCGAAGCCGAGATCGAGAAGATGCACGAGGCGAACATCCTCTACCTCGTGATCTCGAAGTTCGCCGACGTTGACCTCCACCCGACGAACGTGCCGAACGAAGAGATGGGTCGCATCTTCGAGAATCTCATCCGACGTTTCAACGAGCTCGCGAACGAGACAGCTGGTGATCACTTCACTCCCCGGGAAGTGATCACGCTGATGGTCCATCTCCTGTTCACGGACTCCGTCGGCGAGAAGTTCCTCTCCCAACCCGACGTCATCGCCCGACTGCTCGACCCGGCGTGCGGCACCGGCGGAATGCTCGCCGAGGCCAAGCGTTACATGGCCGCGCACCATCGCGACGCGACGCTCTACGTGCACGGCCAGGACTACAACAAGCGCGCCTTCGCTACGGCCGCCTCCGACATGCTCATGAAGGAGGTGAACAAAAACGGTGGCGCAGATGACGTGCGCTTCGGCGACATCTTCACGGAGGACCAGTTCCCGACCGAGTCCTTCGACTACTTCCTCAGCAACCCGCCCTTCGGCGTCGACTGGAAGAAGCAGCAGAAGGAGATCCAGAAGGAGCACGAGAAGCGCAGCTTTGACGGCCGCTTCGGCGCGGGCCTGCCTCGCGTGAACGACGGCGCGCTCCTGTTTCTGCAGCACATGTGGAGCAAACGCGAGGATGTGAAGCCGAAGGAGCACAAGGAGGGCTCCCGGCTCGCGATCGTCTTCTCCGGCTCGCCCATGTTCACGGGCGGGGCGGGCTCCGGTGAGAGCGAGATTCGGAGGTGGCTGCTCGAGAGCGACTGGCTCGAGGCCATCGTCGCGCTGCCGGAGTCGATGTTTTACA
Source organism: Thermoanaerobaculia bacterium (assembly GCA_039919545.1). Lineage (GTDB taxonomy): Bacteria > Acidobacteriota > Thermoanaerobaculia > UBA5066 > UBA5066 > JBDSFL01. Next base: position 4,934 of record JBDSFL010000574.1, read on the forward strand.
ACACCGGCATCGGCACCTACGTCTGGGTCGTCACGAACCGCAAGGAGAGGCGGCGCAAGGGCAAGGTGCAGCTCCTCGATGCGCGCGAAGTCTGGACTCCGGGCGGAAGCGAGGACAGCAAGCGTAGCCTCGGCGATAAGCGGCGGCACATGACGACCGTGCAGATCGACGAAGTTGTGCGCCTCTACGGAAAGTTCGAAGAGGGCCCGCGCTCCAAGATCTTCGACAACGCCGACTTCGGCTACACGCGGGTCACCATCGAGCGCCCGCTGCGACTGCGCTACCGGATGACGACCGACGACAAGGCGCGCTTCCTCGACGCCTGCCCCCACCTGCTCGACGAAGTGCAGGCCATCGACAAGGCGCTCGGTCGCGAGCCGCGCCTGAACTGGCCGGCGACGTGGGACGCGATCGAGGCGCTCCTGAAGAAGGGCGGCAGCCGCTGGAAGGCGACTGAGCAGAAGCTGTTTCGCTCAGTGTTCACGCAGCGCGACTCGAACGCCGAGCCCGTGCCGGCCGACGGGCGTGGCCCGGGCTTCGAGGCCGACGCTGACCTGCGCGACTTCGAGAACGTGTCGCTGAAGGAGGGCATCGCCGCCTACTTCGACCGCGAAGTGAAGCCCCACGTGCCCGATGCGTGGATGCCGGGTGTCGGCGTCAAGCATGGCCAGGCGATCATCATCGACGAGAGCAAGGCCAAGCAGGGCTACGAGATCAGCTTCAATCGCCATTTCTTCACCTTCACACCGCCTCGTTCGCTGCATGACATCGACACCGACCTCAAGCGAGCCGAAGACGAGGTGCTCCGTCTGCTTCGTGAGGTGGTCGCGTGATGTTCATCGACCAGTGGACGAAGCTCGCGCCAAAGCACTGGACGCGAGAGAAGCTGAAATACCTCGCATCACTTCGGAGCGGCGAGTCCATTGCCGCTGACTCGATCAAGGACCAAGGTGACTTCCCCGTGTACGGCGGGAATGGCCTACGGGGTTACACCGGCGAGTACACGCACGATGGCGAGTTCGTCCTCATCGGTCGCCAAGGAGCGCTCTGCGGCAACGTAAACTACGCGAAAAACCGTTTCTGGGCCTCCGAACACGCGGTCGTCATCACGAGGCTGGGTGACCACGACCTGAGGTGGCTCGGCGAGTTGCTTCGATACCTCGATCTCAATCGCCTCAGCCAGTCGGCTGCCCAGCCGGGCATCTCGGCCGAGGAAGTTAGTAACGTGCTGCTCGCAGTTCCTCCAGCTGAGGAGCAGCGCGCGATCTCCACCTACCTCACCAGTGAGACGGCGCGGCTCGATGCGCTCGTCGCCGCCAAGCAGCGCGTCCAAGACCTGCTCGCCGAGAAGCGCAATGCCATCATCGCCACGGCTGTCACGCGCGGGCTCGACCCCATGGTGAGGCTGCGCGACTCCGGCGTGCCTTGGCTGGGCAAGGTCCCTGCGCATTGGGAGCACCGGAATCTTCGGTTTTGCTGCACCTCTATCCAGACGGGCGGCACGCCTGCCCCCGAGTTCCTGGATTACGGCGGAGAGGACGGGCTCGAATGGCTCACTCCTGGTGACTTCAGCGAGTCGCTTGTTCCCCAACGATCGACGCGCCGTGTGGCACCCGGTGCCCTGAGTGCGGGCGACCTGAAGGTTTTTCCCGTCGGCACGATCCTCGTCGTTGGCATCGGTGCGACGCTCGGCAAGGTCGGGTTGCTGCCGCGCCCTGCTTCAGCGAATCAGCAGGTGAATGCACTCATCCCGCGCCAAGACATCGACAGCTCGTTCCTCGCATTCGAGATGACAGTGCTCGCGGAACTCCTCCGAGTCTCGGCGAACACGGCGACTCTTCCGATTTTGAACCAGCAACGTATGGGCGACGTACCTGTGTTGGTCCCGCCCCTCGGTGAGCAACACGCCATCGTCGATCGGGTGGCCCACGAGACGGCGAAGCTCGATGCCGTACGGGCGGCGACCGAGCGCACTATCGCGCTGCTCAAGGAGCGTCGCTCCGCACTCATCGCCGCCGCGGTGACTGGCCAGCTCGACGTGGGGGCGGCCGCATGAAGGTCCGCGAGCTCACGGTCTCGAACTTTCGTGGGTTCGCCGGTGACCAGCGTTTCCAGTTGTCCGATCGCTTCACTGTGATCCCTGGAATCAACGGGCGCGGGAAGAGTTCGCTGCTTGATGGTCTCGCGCTACTCCTTGCGCGTCTTCTTCGCGCCCTTTCCCTGAGCGCCGGCAGCGGGCGGTCGATGTCCGCGAAAGACGTACACGCAGGCCAGGCGGAAACGGCGCTCGCGATGCAGGTATCCTGCGCTGGCATCCCGGTAAAGTACGACGTTGCCTTCAATCCAGCCTCGCAACGCGTGCGAGCGCGCGGCTTGGCCAGCGCGGTGCGCGAGCAGATCCGCAAGAACTACGGTGACCCCACGCGCGAAGACGACCAGGCCCCGGTGGCTGTCTACTTCACGACCGATCGCGCAGGCTACCGACTTCCTCGAACGTTGCCGACGGACCTGCCGACAGGCCAGCGCCTCGCCCATCACGGCGCGCTGTCCAACCGCATGATCGACTACCGCGACTTCATGGCTCGCTACCGGCTGTGGGTCCGGGAGCAGAGCGCGGAGTTGCACGCTTTCAACCGACTACTGGCCGACTTCCTCGACGGCTTCTCTGAAGTGGCAGTCGACGAAGAACCACTGCGGCTGACGATGAAGAAGGCTGGTGCGCGCATCTCACTGCAGCAACTCTCCGACGGTGAGCGTGCTTTCATCGCTCTGCTCGGTGATCTCGTGCGGCGCCTCGCCCTGGCGAACCCGGAACTGGAAGACCCCCTGGCAGGGCATGGCGTGGTTCTCATCGATGAGTTGGAGCTTCACCTTCACCCACGCTGGCAGCGAGAGGTCGTGGACAAGCTGCGCACCAGCTACCCGAACATCCAGTTCATCGCGACCACGCACTCGCCTTTCATCATTCAGTCGCTTCGACCGGGGGAGTTGATCACCCTCGACCCCGAGGAGTTCGGCGAATACGCGAACCGCAGCGTCGAGGACATCGCCGAGCACGTCATGGGGGTCGAGGTGCCGCAGAAGAGCGAGCGCTACCTCGAGATGATGAAGGCGGCCGAGGAGTACTACCAACTCCTGCGCGAGGCGCCTGAACAGGCGCAGGCAGCGGAAGCGAAGCTCGCTGAACTGACCACTCGCTTCAGCGATGACCCAGCTTATCAGGCGTTGCTCAGAGTCGAGCGAGCCTCGCGACGAGGAGCGCTCGATGCGTCCCGTTGACAAGGCATTTGCCCCGAACACATACGCCGTCTATCAGGACGCGCTGCACGACCTGCGCTCGCGCCTCGGCGGGTACTGCAGCTACTGCGAGCGCTACATCGAAACGCACTTGGCCGTTGAGCATGTGCAGCCCAAGTCGCGGCACGCCAAGCTGAAAACGTCTTGGAGTAATCTTCTGCTGGCCTGCGTTCACTGCAATTCGAGCAAGGGCAAGAAGCGTGTCGCACTCAGGAAGTTCTATTGGCCGGACCGAGACAACACGCTGAGGGCCATCACCTATGGTGTCGGAGGCATGGTCCTTTCATCGGTGGCTCTCTCCGCTTTCGAGCAGGCCAAGGCCACCGAAACGATCGCCCTGACAGGATTGGACAAGGATCCTGGCAACGCCACCCGAAAGCCAACGCCTTCGGACGAGCGCTGGCTGCGACGAAAGGAAGCGTGGGATCTGGCCCAGCACTACGTCACTGAGTTGCGGTTGAACGACACTCCCTTCGTACGAGATCTGATCGTCGAGGTTGCCAAGACGCGCGGCATGTTCTCGATCTGGTGGACGGCCTTCGCGGGTGACGCCGATATGCGGCACCGACTGAGGCAGGCTTTCGCGGGGACCTGCACCAACAGCTTCGACGCCAGCGGGAACCTCCAAGCGCGGCCGAGAGGGCAGCTGTGACGGACCAGACCCCGCAGGAAGGCGAGCTGATCCTCTACCGCACCGCAGACGACGCCGTGCGCGTCGAGGTGCTCTACGAGTCCGAAACCTTCTGGCTCGACCAGCGGCGCATGGCTGAACTGTTCGGCGTCGACGTGCGCACGGTCAGCGAACACCTGCGCAACGTCTACGCGAGCGACGAGCTATCAGAGGAGGCAACTCTCCGGAAAATCCGGATGGTTCGAGTCGAAGGAAGTCGCGAGGTTGCGCGCGAGGTCAGCCATTACAACCTCGACGCCATCATCTCGGTCGGCTACCGCGTCAACAGCGCCCAGGCCACGCAGTTCCGCATCTGGGCGACCCAGACCCTGCGCGAGTTCATCGTCAAGGGCTTCGTCCTCGACGACGAGCGGCTCAAGCTGAACAAGCGCTTCGGCAAGGACTACTTCGACGAGCTGCTCGAGCGGATTCGTGAGATCCGCGCCAGCGAGCGGCGGTTCTACCTGAAGATCGCCGACATCTACGAGCAGTGCAGCATCGACTACGACAAGCACGCCGAGACGACGCACGCGTTTTTCAAGACGGTGCAGAACAAGCTCCACTGGGCGATCACGGGCAAGACCGCTGCGGAGCTGATCGTCGAGCGCGCCGACGCCGAGAAGCCCTCGATGGGGCTCACCACGTGGAAGAACGCGCCCAAGGGCAAGATCCTCAAGAACGATGTCAGCGTCGCCAAGAACTACCTGATCGAGCGCGAGATCAAGGAGCTCGAGCGCATCGTGTCGATGTACCTCGACTACGCCGAGAACCAGGCGGCGCGGCAGATCCCGATGAAGATGGCGGACTGGGTCGCGAAGCTCGACGCGTTCCTGCAGTTCAACGAGTACGAGGTGCTCGCCAACGCCGGCAAGGTCTCCGCGGAGGTTGCCAAGCGCCTCGCCGAGGAGCAATACGGCAAGTTTCGCGTGAGCCAGGACCGCGAGTTCGAGAGCGACTTCGAGGCCGAGGTGAGACGCATCGAGTCGAAGCGCCCCCGCAAGAGGAAGGAGGAGGCGTGACGAGCACGCCCCGCCACTCCGAGGCCGCGTTCGAGACGGTCATCGAGGAGCACCTTCTCGGGCACGGCTACATCGCGATCTCGCGCGACGGCTTCGACCGCGAGCGCGCCATCTTCCCGTCCATAGTCCTCGACTTCATCAAGGACACGCAGCCCAAGGAGTGGGCGAAGCTCGAAGCGCTGCACGGATCGAAGACGGGCGAGCAGATTCTCACCGACCTTTGCAAGTGGATGGACGCGAACGGCTCGCTTACGACGCTGCGACACGGCTTCAAGTGCTACGGGCGCACGCTCTTTGTCGCCTGGTTCAAGGCGGCGCACGAGATGAACCCGGAGCTCGAGGAGCGCTACGCGAAGAACCGGCTCGGCCTCACTCGCCAGCTCCGCTTCTCGAAGAGATCGGAGAAGTCGCTCGACGTCACGCTCAGCGTGAACGGCGTCCCCATCGCGACGCTCGAGCTGAAGAACGCCATGACCGGGCAAACAGTCGAGGATGCTCGGCGGCAGTACAAGCAGGACCGCGATCCGCGGGAAACCTTCTTCGAGTTCAAGAAGCGCACACTGGTGCACTTCGCCGTCGACACCGATGCGGTGCTCATGACGACGCGCCTCGCGGGCAACGCCACCCACTTTTTGCCCTTCAACAAGGGCGACGTGGGCGGCGCGGGCAACCCTGCGGATCCGCAAGGCCGGAGCTATCGCACCGCCTACCTCTGGGAAGAGGTCCTCGCGCGGGACAGCCTGCTCGATCTGCTCGCGCGCTTCCTCCATCTGCAGGTCGACGAGAAGCGTGACGACCAGGATCGCAAGGTGAAGACCGAACAGATGATCTTCCCTCGCTACCACCAGCTCCAAGCGGTGCGCTTCCTGGTGGAGACTGCCCGCACGGAAGGCCCGGGGCACAACTCCCTCGTCGAGCACTCGGCCGGCAGCGGAAAGAGCAACACGATCGCGTGGCTCACGCACCGGCTCGCGTCACTGCACGACGAGAGAAACCAGCGCGTCTTCGACAGCGTCATCGTCGTCACCGATCGCGTCGTGCTCGACCAGCAGCTGCAGGACAACATTTACCAGTTCGAGCACAAGCGCGGCGTCGTGCAGAAGATCGACGAAAGCTCACGCCAGCTCGCCGAGGCGCTCGAGAGCGCTGTGCCGATCATCATCACGACGCTGCAGAAGTTCCCCTTCGTCTCACGCCAGCTGCTCAAGATGGCCGAGGAGCGTGGGGAGGCCGACGCGGCAGCTCTCGAGACCCGGAGGTGCGCGGTCGTCATCGACGAGGCCCACAGCTCGCAGGGCGGCGAGACCGCGACGGACCTGAAAGAGGTGCTCGGCGGCGAGGCTCTCCGCAAGGAGGCGCAGAAGCGCGCGGCGGAGGATGGCCGCGAAGATCTCGAGGAGCTGTACCGCAGCATGGCTAAGCGGGGCCGACAGGCGAACCTGAGCTTCTTCGCCTTCACCGCCACCCCGAAGCACAAGACCCTCGCCGTGTTCGGCCGTAACGGACAGCCCGCCCACCGCTACACCATGCGTCAGGCGATCGAGGAGGGCTTCATCCTCGACGTGCTCAAAAGCTACACGACGTACGCGACGTACTTCCGCCTCCTGAAGTCGTGCGAGGACGATCCGAACGTCGAGCGCAAGAAGGCGGCTCGCGCCCTGGCCCGCTTCCTGAAGCTCCATCCGCACAACATCGCCCAGAAGACCGAGGTGATGATCGAGCACTTCCACGCGATGACGCGCCACAAGATCGGCGGGCGCGCGAAGGCGATGGTGGTGACCGGTTCACGTCTCGAGGCCGTTCGCTACAAGCTGAGCTTCGATGAGTACATCAAGGACAAGGGCTACCCGATCAAGTCGCTCGTGGCGTTCTCCGGCACCGTGCAGGACGATAAGCTCGCCGACGTCTCGTACACCGAGTCGGCGATGAACGGTGGGCTCCGCGAGAAGGGGCTGCCCGAGCGCTTCGCCTCGCCTGAGTACCAAGTGCTCCTCGTCGCGGAGAAGTACCAGACCGGCTTCGATCAGCCGCTCCTTCATACGATGTACGTCGACAAGCGACTGGCGGGCATTCAGGCCGTGCAGACGCTCTCGAGGCTCAACCGCATCCACCCGCTCAAGGAGGACACCTTCGTCCTCGACTTCGTGAACGACCGCGACGAGATCCGCGAGGCGTTCAAGACCTACTACGAGGGCGCGGAGATCGGTGATGAAGTCGACCCGGCGCGGCTCTACGCCATCAAGGGGGAGCTCGACGCGGCGGGCATCTACCTCGACGAGGAGGTCGCGCGATTCTGCGACGTGTACTTCAAGCCCAAGCAGAAGCAGAGCGCCCTCGATCACCAGGCGATGAACGCGGCTCTCGATCCCGCAGTCTCTCGATTCAAGGTGCGTTCCGAGGAAGGCCCCGACGAGGCCGAGCTGTGGCGCGGCAAGCTCCAGGCGTTTCAGAACCTGTACGGCTTTCTCAGCCAGGTGATCCCGTACCAGGACTCGGACCTCGAACGCCTCTATGTGTTCGTGCGTCATCTCATGACCAAGCTCCCACGCCGTGCCAGCGGAGCGACCTATCAATTCGACGACGAGGTAAAGCTCGAGTACTACCGGCTCCAGAAGATCAGCGAAGGGTCGATCCCGCTCAAGGACGGAGATGCGCGAAAGCTCGATGGACCGGCAGAGGTGGGAAGCGGCGTGCTGCGCGAGCAGGCCCTGCCGCTCTCGCAGCTCATCGACGTGGTCAACGAGCGCTTCGGAACCGACTTCAACCAGGCCGATCAGCTGTTCTTCGACCAGATCGTCGAGGCCGCGATGGGCGACGACGGCCTGCGTCGCGCGGCGGCCGTGAACCCTGGCGACAAGTTCGAGCTGCTTTTCAAGAACGTGCTCGAGCGCCTCTTCGTCGACCGCATGGACCAGAACGAGGACATCTTCGTTCGCTTCATGAACGAC
>JBDSFL010000577.1:0-4695 GCA_039919545.1 Thermoanaerobaculia bacterium
CGGACCCATGCGAACGTTCGTGTACGAGCCGGGAGAGGGAAAACCCGCTCGCCGATTCCCCGGACTCCTTCTCTACTCGGAGATCTTCCAGCAGACGCCGCCCATCCGGAGGCTCGCGCTGCAGTTCGCCGGTCACGGCTTCGTCGTGATGGTGCCGGAGATCTACCACGAGCACGAGCCCGCCGGCACCGTGCTGGGCTACGACGACGCGGGGAAGGAGAAGGGGAACGCGTACAAGACGGCCACGACGCTCTCCTCCTTCGACGCGGACGCTTCGGTCGTGCTCGACGCTCTCGGGGCGCATCCCGCCTGCAGCGGCCGGCTGGGGAGCGTGGGCTTCTGCATCGGCGGGCATCTCGCGTTTCGCGCGGCGCTGAACCCGCGCGTGCTGGCTACCTGCTGCTTCTATCCCACCGATCTCCACACGGGCGCGATCGGCGCGGGAAAAAACGCAGACACGCTGGCGCGCGCAGCCGAGATCCGGGGAGAGCTGCGTCTCGTCTGGGGCATGCAGGACCCGCACATCCCGCGGGAAGGGCGCGTCCTCATCCAGTCCGCTCTTCACGCGTCGGGCGCTCGTCACACCTGGCACGAGCTGGAGGCCCAGCACGCGTTCATGCGCGACGAGGGACCTCGCTACGATCCGTCCGCGGCACGCCATGGTTTCGCGCTGGCGCTCGAGCTGTTCCAGCGCGTCCTGGGCTGACAGCCGCCCGGGAGAGGGAGACGTTTCCCGAATGGGATGATCCCGCGGCTCCGGGCGGATACTCCGCTTCTGCGCATGTCCGAAACGCTCGCTCTCCCCAGCCTCGTCGCCGTCGTGGCCGAGAAGCCCTCGGTGGCGCGGGATCTCGCGGCCATCCTGCGCGCCACGCGCCGGGGCCCGGGCTGCCTCATCGGCGACACGCATATCGTCACGTGGGCCATCGGTCACCTCGTGGCGCTACCGCAGCCGCACGAGATCCGCCCCGAGTGGAAGAGCTGGCGCCGCGACCAGCTGCCCATGCTCCCCGCGGCGTGGCCGCTGGTCGTCTCCGAGCGCGTGAAAGAGCAGTTCGAGGCCGTGCGCGCGGTGCTGAGCGACCCGCGCGTCACCGAGGTCGTGTGCGCCACGGACGCGGGCCGCGAAGGAGAGCTGATCTTCCGGCAGCTCTACGAGGCGGCGGGCTGCACGAAGCCGGTGAAGAGGCTCTGGATCTCCTCGCTCACGCCGGATGCGATCCGGGACGGCCTGGCCCGGCTGCGCCCTTCGAAGGAATACGACGCCCTGGCGGATGCCGCCCGCGGCCGCAGCCGGGCCGATTGGCTGGTGGGGATGAACTTCTCGCGCGCCTTCACGCTCGTGAGCGACGAGATGGTGACGGTGGGCCGGGTGCAGACGCCCACGCTGGCGATGGTGGTGGAGCGCGAGCTCCTGATCCGCGCCTTCGTGCCGGAGGAATACCTCGAGGTGCGCGCCACGTTCGAGGGACAGACCGGGCGCTATCGCGGCACCTTCTTCGATCCTTCGGCCAAGGAATCGACGGCGACCCGGGAGTCGCGCGACGACGGCGGCAAGCGCCTTCCGAAGGATGGAGACGAAGCCCGGCGCATCGTGGCGCGCGCTCGCAGCGGACAGGCCGCCATCGAGTCGGTCACCTCGGCGTCGCGACGCCTCCCTCCCCCGCTCCTCTTCGATCTCACCGAGCTGCAGCGGCAGGCGAACCGTCTCTTCGGCTTCAGCGCGAAGAAGACGCTGGACGTGGCCCAGCGGCTTTACGAGGAGAAGAAGGCGATCACCTATCCACGCACCGACAGCCGTCACCTGTCCAAGGACGTGGCCGAAACGCTGCCGCGGCTGCTTCGCGCGCTCGGGCCCGCGCACGCGGCCCTGCTGGCGCCCGACGCTCTGGACCGGCCGCTCGGGAACCGGTTCGTGGACGACGCGAAGGTGAGCGATCACCACGCGATCATCCCGACGCCGACGCTGGCGCGGGGACTCGACCCTGACGAGCAGGCCCTCTACGACCTCATCGTCCGCCGGCTCCTCGCGGCCTGGCACCCGGACCACATCGCGGCCACCACCACGGTCGTCACCGCGATCGCGTCGCCGGGCTTCCTCGACCGCTATCGCGCGAGCGGCACGATGGTGCAGCAGCTCGGCTGGAAGGTGGTCGAGCCCGATCCGCCACGACGCCGGAAGGCGGGAGAGGACGAGGACGCGGAGCCCACGCTGCCGCCGGGCCTCGCGCCGGAACAGACGCAACGCGTGGTTGCGGTGGAGGCGATCGAGCGCAAGACGCGCCCGCCGAAGCGCTTCACCGACGCCACGCTTCTCACCGCCATGGAAACCGCCGGCAAGACGCTCGACGAGAAAGAGCTCGCCGAGGCGATGAAGGAGAACGGGCTCGGCACGCCCGCCACGCGCGCCGACATCCTCGAGAACCTGCTGACGCGAACGTACATGGAGCGGGACGGCAAGGTGCTCGTGGCCACGGAGCGTGGCATCCGGCTGATCGCGCTCGTCCATCCGTCCGTGAAGAGCGCGGCGCTGACGGGCCGCTGGGAGGCCGAGCTCGCGCGCATCCAGAAGGGGAAAGGACGCCTGGACGGCTTCATGACGGGAATCGAGGAATACGTGCGGGAGATCGTCGGCGAGACGATGCGCGGGACGCCGAAGGAAGCGCGCGGGGCCACGCCGGCGGCGACCGCGGCACCCTTCACCGCAGCCCCGGTGACGCAACCGCCGGCATCGATCGCGGCGTCCGTCATTCCTCCCGCCGCCGCGTCACCCGCTGGCAACACGGTCCACGACGAGCGGCCGGTGCGGCGGATCGCTCCAGACGCCATCGTTCCCGCCCGACCCGCACGCCAGGCGGTAGACGCATCACGCCTCGGGCCGTTGTTGAAGGACGTCTTCGGCCATGACGCCTTCCGCCCGTTCCAGGAGGCCGTCTGCCGCGCCGTGACCGAGGGGCGCGATGCGCTTCTCGTGATGCCGACGGGCGCGGGAAAATCGCTCTGCTACCAGCTGCCGGGCCTCGCCCGCGCCGGCACCACGCTCGTGATCTCGCCGCTGATCGCGCTGATGGAGGACCAGGTCGCCAAGCTGCGCGCCCTGGGGCTCGTGGCCGAGCGCATCCACTCGGGGCTCGACCGGCTCGCCTCGCGCCAGGTCTGCCGCGACTATCTCGACGGCAAGCTCGACTTCCTCTTCATCGCTCCCGAACGTCTGGGCGTTCCGGGCTTCCCCGAGATGCTCGCCAAGAGAACGCCGGCCCTCGTGGCCGTGGACGAGGCTCACTGCATCTCCCACTGGGGCCACGATTTCCGGCCGGACTACCGGCTGCTCGGCGGGCGCCTCCCCATGCTCCGCCCGGCGCCCGTCCTGGCCCTCACCGCGACGGCCACGCCGCGTGTGCAGGACGACATCGCCCAGCAGCTCGGCCTCACGGGCGGCGGCCGCTTCATCCACGGCTTCCGCCGCACGAACATCGCGGTCGAGGTGGCCGAGGCGCCGCCGAGCCGGCGCGCCGAGCTCGTGCGGGACGTGCTGGCCGACGAAGCGCACCGCCCCGCGATCGTCTACACGCCGAGCCGGCGCGAGGCCACCGCGCTCGCCGAGGAGCTGCAAAGCAAGCTGAAGGCAGTGGCATATCACGCGGGAATGACGCCGCGGCAGCGAGACGACGTGCAGCGCCGCTTCCTGGAAGGGCGAGCCGACGTCATCGTGGCCACGATCGCGTTCGGAATGGGCATCGACAAGGCGAACGTGCGGACCGTCATCCACACCGGCCTCCCGGCGAGCGTCGAGGGCTATTACCAGGAGATCGGGCGCGCCGGGCGCGACGGCCTGCCCTCGCGGGCCATCCTGCTGCACTCGTACGGCGACACGCGCACCCACGAGTTCTTCCTGGGGCGCGACTATCCCGAGACGCCGATTCTCGACAAGCTCTACCGCGCGCTGAAACCCACGCCCATCGCCTCCGAAGACCTGCGCAGCACGGTCTCGCTCGTTCCCGAGCTCTTTGAGAAGGCGCTCGAGAAGCTCTGGAGCTTCGGCGGGGCCCTCGTCACGCCGGACGGCGAGGCGACCCGCGGCAGTGATGGCTGGCGGCGGCCCTACGAGGAGCAGCGCGAGCATCGGAAGACACAGCTCGATCTCATGCGGCGCTTCGCGGAGGGCTCGGCGTGCCGGATGCTCCAGCTCGTGAGGCACTTCGGCGATCAGGAAGACTCGGGGGCCCGCTGCGGGCTGTGCGATTCCTGCGTGCCCACCGGGGGCGTGGCCACCACGATGCGCGCGGCGAGCCCGATGGAAGAAGCCGCGCTGCGGCGGGCGCTCGAGCTCCTGAGGCAGCGGGACGGGCTGGCCACGGGGCAGCTCCATCGCGGCGTGGCCGAGCAGTTCCCCGCCCTCGACCGGCGCAGCTTCGAGGAGCTGCTGGGCGGCCTGGCGCGCGCCGGCCTGGTCCGGATCGACGACGACCAGTTCGAGAAAGATGGCGAGACGATCCGGTTCCGGCGCGCCTTCCTCACCGGCGACGGACGCCGGCCGGATGCGGCGGTGAAGGCGCAGATCCCGGTCGCGCCGCTGTCGAAGAGCAGCAAGAAGAAGAAAGCGCTGCCGAAGCTGGCGAAGGGCTCGAAGGCCGCCTCCCTCGCCAAGCCCGTTTCGACCACGCTCGTCGACGCTCTTCGGCGGTGGCGTCTCGA
>JBDSFL010000582.1:0-5026 GCA_039919545.1 Thermoanaerobaculia bacterium
GCGCCTCGAGGCGCTCCTCCTCGGCGAGCTTGCGCCTCTCGCGAGTCCGTTCGTCAGCGAGCGCCTCGCGGCCGAAGTCTGCCTGCGCGGCGACGAGGCGTTGCTGGGCGCAGGTGGCGGCGGAGCGTTCGCGAAGCTCGTTCGCCTCGAACCCGAGCTTCGTGCGGTCGAAGCGGGCCCTCGCCATCGCGGCGAGGACCCTGTCCTCTCGAGTGGCCTCGCGGATGATGGCGGCGTCCTGGAATTCGGCGATCTCGGTGAACGTCTTGGCGTGGTGGAGCGCGGCGTCGTCGACGGCCTTCCGGGCGGCGGCACCGATCTCGGCGGCACGCTGGATCGACAGCGCCGTGGCGTTGCGGGCTTCGGCGCGGGACTTCGCCGCGGATGCGAGGTGGCCCCAGCCGTTGGCGAGGGCCTCGGCGGTGCGTTCGAACTTGCGCGCGGCGCGGGGCGATCCGGTGCACGGCACTCCGATGGGGCTCCCGAGCTCCATCGCCGTGCCGCCGGGGTCGACCATGCCGGTCACGTCGCGTGGACTCAGGACCTGCGGGGTGAGGACGCGCATCGCAGTGCCCGTGCCCGCGGGCCGCTCGCCGGACGGCGAGGCGGCGGGCTGCTGGGTCGGAGACGGCGAGGCATTGCGGAAGCTGGGCTGATCGAAGCGAGGCTGTTCGAAGCGGTAGGTGGTCATGGCTTAGTACTTCCTTTCAGAAATATCGATTACGCGTTGGATGAAGCGGGCTTCCTGTTGGGCGACCGCGGCGTCAAGCTGGTGGAGACGGTGGGATTCGGCGGTGAGTCGCTGCCCGTGCTCTGCGAATGCGCGCTGCGCCTCGTCGTGCTGGATGACGATCGGCCTCGAGGAGGATCTCGTTCTCGTGGCCAGGTTCGCGATGATCACGAGGACGACGAACGCGAGGATTAGGGTGAGGAGCACGTGCTCGGACACCCAGCCGAGGACACCGGACGTGGGCTCAGGAGCGGCGGCAGGGGCGGGCGCGAGAGCTGGCGGCGCCGCAGCTTGAACGGGCGCTGGTCTGGCGGCGGGGGCGCTCGTCTCGAAGCGGCGGCGCTGCTCGAGTACCAGCCTCGCGAACAGACTGAGCTCCTCCGGCGTCGGATCAGGGATGGTGTCGAAGTTGAGCGGCTGGTAGAGCGAGCCGCGCCACGCGCCAACTTCGTCGTAGAGGTTCGTGTCGGGGTTCCAGGCATACGCGGCTGCGTACTGGCCCGCTGTATTGCGCGTAAACGCTCCGATGATGTGCTGCTCGTTCCAGCGTGGGTCGCCGTTGAACTCTTTGCCGGTGAGGAGCGTGAGCTGGTTGAGGTTGATCATCCGCTCGATTTCCTCGAACGAGCGGTGCTGCGGCGGCATGTCGAGGACGGCCGGGGCGTCGGCCCGGAGCGCGGCGGCCCGCAGCGTGAGGGAGAGGAAGAGGAGGATGAGGTGCCGCTTCACTGGGCACCTCCGACGACCTTCGCGGCCTCCGGCGCGCGACTGCGCGTGCGCCGAGTCGTGCGTGACGGCGTGCTGCCGTCGGACTCGCCGAGGAGGGAGCGGAGGAAGGTCTGGAGGAGGGCGAGCGTCTGGCGGATGCCCTCCGTGTCGTCGGCCGAGTGGTCGGCGGTGAGCGTGAGGCGGGTGGATTGGATCGAGATCTTGATGGAGTCAGTCATTGGCGTCTCCTTTTCGTTTCGTTGTGGTTGCGGTGCCAGGTGGTTGACGCGCGCACGCACGGTGTGTGGTCATTTCTCTGCTTAATTTCCTTTCGGCGGATACCGGGAGGCACCGTGTGGCTCAGCACCACACGGTTGTCCGTTAGAGGGCGCTTGCGCGCCCTCCGGGGCCTATGCCTCCCGGGGTAGTCCCTCGGTGTAGCCCCTTATTTGGTTTTAAAAGATCAGCCCTCGCGTGGTCGAGCGCGAGTCCGGGTTCCCCCTCCCGGCAGGGCTGCGTTGCGTGGTCGCGATATGTAGTTGCATGACATATGCCATTTAGTTTCAATGACTTACGTGATCCGTCGGAATGATTCCGAATGATTAGCGTCGAATGATGTCTTCCTGGGCTGTGACAGAACGTGTCGGATTTCGACCGGCTTTGATGCCAAAATTCGTCTCCTGCCAGGTGGTCCTATCGCAGGCGGACCCGGACGAACTCCACCTGTTCGCGTCTTATAGAACCGGCATTTGAAGGGAGGGACCGTGGAGCAATCAGGCGAATCGGCCGACGAGCGGCATTGCAGCTTCTGCGGGAAGGGGCAGGCCAAGGTGCATCGTCTCCTCGTCGCTCCGGCCGCCGGAATCTGCGACGAATGCGTCGTCGTCTGCATCGACATGCTCGATGACGAGGCCCCGGCGGCTCCCTCAGCGAACGCGGCACAGACTCGTGAGCGCATGCAGCCTCCGGGCGAGCCCCTCTTCAAGGTTGGCGGGTTCGAGGCCAAGGCCGTCCGTGCGCTCACAGTCCCCGCGCACCCGACCACGACCTTCGACGAGGCGGAGCTGAAAGATCTCGTCGCTGAAGCGTTCTCACTGACGCCGGAAGAGAAGCTCGACGTCATCGCGCAGTGCGGGGAGCTCACGCAGGACCAGATCGACAGCCTCCTCAAGATCCTGCGTGACGAGCGCGTGAAGTTCGCAGATATGGGGACCCGGCACACTGAAAGACGGTGGGAGCTCGAGAAGGAGCATGCGAAGCAGCGGGTGATTCGGTCGCAACACAACCCGACCGACTCGGACGACCGGCAGCTCGCCGCGGCGGACAAGGCGGCCCTCCTTCGAGCCGCGACGGAGACTCTTCTCTCCTTCTTGGGCGCTGGAGACGCGCGCCAGGTGATGCTCTCGTTCCTTGCACGCCTCGCTGAACAGCTCGAGCGCGGCGAGTTGCCGACCGTTACTGCAGTCCTGCCGAAGCTCTTCGCACCAGAGCTCCGCAACCCCACCCTGAATCCCAACGCCTCCGACCCGGAGAAGGACGCGACACTCCTCACGTCGCTCGTCCGGCCGACGCTCTCCCGCATTAAGGCGACACCCGTCGATGCCCGCGTTTCGTTACGAAGTCGGTCGTACTTGGTCAACCTCGTCCTCGAGGGTCCCGAGAAGTCACGCGGCCCCGTGAAGCTGCCTTACCGGATCTCCGTCCAATTTCGTCACGACTTCTCGGCATCGCTTGAGCAGTCGCCATGGCGGCCGGTGCTCGGACGGAAGCTCCAACAGCTCCTCACGAGCTACGACCCGAGCGTCGTCTTCCCGCTCGACCGCCTCGGACGATTCGGTCCTGCAATTCGGCGTGCCGTGGAACTCGCCGGATACAGTAACGACGGGGAGCGCGCAGTGTTCATGGCTGTCGCCTCGATGAAGCTCGTGGAGCTCCTACTCCCTGTTCTCAGCGACGAGGAGAAAGCTCGATTCCTAGGCTTTCTCCTAGACCTCCCCCTTCGGGAGGGGCCCGTGACTGGCCGCTTCCAAGACTGGTTCATTGCCGCGGCCGAGATCGCCGACAGCGAAGAGGGGGATCCATTTATAGAGCCGTTCAAGACCTGTCTGCGAGACACAGACGCACTCCACTTCCGCGAGAAGTTGTTCTTTCTCGGCTTCTTCCATCGGCTTCCTCCGCACCACGAAGAGCGAGCGCGGCTCTGGGCGACCGTTCGCGGCGGAACGCACCGCAACCGCGAGCACGGAGCCGACATCCAGTTGCCAGCGGCGGTCGACGTGGGAGAGATGGTGCTGGCCCGAGTCGACAACATCGACGACTTTGTTCGCGTTATCGATTACAAGCTCGACGAGCTATTTCGCGGGAAACAAGCGTAGGCGGCAATTGCTGGGATCACGTGCGAAGCACTCCCGAACCCGGTGTCGTCGTACCTGAACAAGTTGATGCCTGACTGAGCGACTGCCGGCCAAGTGAGTGACGCGGACCAGGCCATCACCCCGGCGGGACAGGCCTGTACGAGCGGTTGTCTGGCGCCGGGACAGTGGGCCAAGTGATCAGGTGACTTCTATCCCGCGTGCGTGCTCAACCACCCGATGTACACGTTCGCTGTGTCGCGCACCATGTCGGGGGGCTCGCCGTCCCGTGCGACGAGACGGCCGACTCTAGCGCAACGTCCTTGTTCGTAACCGCCCGCGGAGCGCGGTCAATCCGCCCCGCTCACTCCAGCACTCGCGCCAGAAGTCCTCGCCCAAGCTGATCGCACGGGTGTACACGCTCGGAGTGCGTCGTACGCCCCGCGGCATTCACCGCGGCGCTCTGCCTGAACCGCGAAATCACATCGCGCTGATTGGTCGTCAGCTCCGGGAGCGCAGGGACACCGTCAACAGTTCGTAGGAACTCGGCGACTGACCCCTTGATGGCTCCTCCACGAATCTCGCTGAGGGTTCCGAGCTGCTGCACGAAGTGGTCGCGACCCGGGAGAAACCCGAATCCACTCACCCCGTAACAGTCGAATTTGCCCCGTTCCTTCTGGGCTGGGCTCTCCACGTACCGCGAAGTGTCCGCCGCTATGTAGTCGACGCCATCTGCCCAATCGGCGGTGACGGAGTTGATCGACGCGCCGAACCGGACGCCCGCAACGGTCGGACTGAACGTCGGGGATCGCCCGATGAGGAAGAACGACGCGATGCGCCCCTGTCGCACTTCCAAATCGAGCGCGTAAACGTCATTCACGAAGAGGTACTGGTCGCCGCTCTGATCACTGGAGGAGAAGTCCATGCTCGTGGGCTCTCCGAGGTCCGGCAGGATGGCAGCGGCGTCGGCGTAGAGGTCGAGGCGCTCGATCACGTCCGCCTGGCACGACGCGGCGGACCGGACGGCGCGGCGGAACGCACGCTGGACGGATGGCACTGAGAGGTAGAGCACCGCGCCACCGGCCGCGCACAGCACGCCAGCCGAAATCGCAATCGCGACGCTCTTCCCTGGTTGGATCATGAGCAGCGGGATGGAACAGCCGAAGTGTACTCGCGCTACCTCCTCGCCTACTACGTTGAACGAGCCTGAAGCCAGCTCAGAAAGCGGTCGGCGATC
>JBDSFL010000031.1:0-3980 GCA_039919545.1 Thermoanaerobaculia bacterium
GCGCTCCTCGAGCGAGAGCCAACTCGCCCCTTGCGTCGCGCCGCCTTGCAGCTCACCCCACGGCGCTCGGAACGCGGCCCACGCCGTTTGACACCAGCCTCCTAGGTACTCGTCGAGTTTGAAGAAGGCCACGTGCCGGGCTTCGCGTTCGATCGCACCGCCTACGACGCCGACGAGGACTTTCCCCTGGCAGTTACCCATCTGGTGCTGCATTTCCGCCATGCCGCCGTGGTGATTCGACGCCGGGCCACGCGTGTCCATCGTCGCCGTCCCGCTCTTGGTGGCCTTCCCAGCGATTCACCCTTCCGGCTTGGGACCACGGTGTCTGGCACCTGCTCGACGCCCTCGCTCTCTACTTCACCTCCTTCTCCTACCGTCGATTCGAAGGACAGCGGCTCCGACTCACAACTTCACGTTTCGGAGCCTCAGGGCATTTGCAATCACAGAGACCGAGCTGAAGCTCATGGCGGCTGCCGCGATCATGGGGCTGAGCAGGATTCCGAAGAACGGATAGAGGATTCCCGCCGCGATCGGCACTCCCAAAGCGTTGTAGACGAACGCGAAGAAGAGATTCTGGCGGATGTTGCGCATGGTGGCGGTGCTGAGACGCCGCGCTCTGAGGATCCCCCGGAGGTCGCCCTTCACGAGCGTGATCGCCGCGCTTTCCATCGCGATGTCTGCGCCGGTTCCCATCGCGATACCGACCTCGGACTGTGCAAGGGCGGGAGCGTCGTTGATACCGTCGCCCGCCATTGCCACGATCCGGCCTTGACCCTGGAGCTTCCTCACGGCCTCGAGCTTCTGGTCCGGCAGAACCTCGGCCATGACGTCGGTGATTCCGAGCCGCCGCGCGACGGCTTCCGCGGTCGTCCGGCTGTCGCCCGTGAGCATCACGATGGAGAGACCGTCCTCACGAAGGCTCTTGATCGCCTCGGCCGAAGTCTCCTTGATCGGGTCCGCGACACCGACGAGGCCCGCGAGCCGCCGGTCGACAGCGAGGAACATCACGGTACGACCTTCTCCGCGCAGGCGCTCGGCCTCGGTCGCCAACGGGCCGAAGTCGATCTTCTGGTCAGCGAGGAGACGGTCGTTCCCCAGCGCCGCATCCTTCCCATCGATGTCGAGGCGCCCCGTGATCCCCTTCCCCGTGATCGACGCGAAGCCTTCGACGCTCACGGTCGTCACGTTTCGCTTCTTTGCCCCGGCGAGAATGGCCGCCGCCAGCGGGTGCTCGCTCCCCTGCTCGAGCGAGGCCGCCCAGCGCAGCACGTCCGACTCGGAGAAGCCGGCAGCCGCGATCACATCCGTCAGCTCCGGCTTCCCCGCGGTGAGAGTTCCGGTCTTGTCGATGACGAGGGTGTTCACGTCGCGCATGGTCTCGATGGCGCCCGCATTCCGGAACAGCACTCCCGCGGTCGCTCCCTTTCCGCTGGCGACCATGATGGACATGGGGGTGGCAAGCCCCAGCGCGCACGGACACGCGATGATGAGCACGGCCACGGCATTGACGAATGCGTAGGCCAGGCTCGGCTCGGGGCCGAGGAAGGCCCAGAGCACGAACGTGAGGGCGGCGATGCCGATGACCACCGGCACGAAGACGCCCGCCACCTTGTCGGCCAGGTTCTGAATAGGCGCCCGGCTTCTCTGCGCCTCGGACACCATCTTCACGATGCGTGAAAGAAGCGTCTCGGAGCCGACTCGTTCGGCCTTCATCAGGAGCGTGCCGGTTCCATTGATCGTCGCGCCGATGAGGGCGTCGCCCTTCGCCTTGGCGATCGGCACGGGCTCCCCCGTCATCATCGACTCGTCCACGCTGCTCGTTCCTTCGGTCACGTTGCCGTCCACCGGAACCTTCTCGCCCGGACGCACGCGAAGGACGTCGCCGACGGCCACGCTCTCGAGCGGAACGTCGCTCTCGCTTCCGTCGGGCCCCACCTTGCGGGCCGTCTTCGGGGCGAGCCCGAGGAGGAGACGGATCGCCTCCCCGGTCTGGCTGCGCGCGCGCAGCTCGAGGACCTGCCCGAGCAGAACGAGAGTGACGATGGCGGCGGCCGCTTCGTAGTACACGCCGACGGTTCCGTCCATGGCCCGGAACGCGGGGGGGAAGAGACCGGGGAGAACCGTCGCGATCAGGCTGTAAACCCACGAAACGCCGACCCCGATCGCGATCAGCGTGAACATGTTCAGGTTGCGCGTGCGCAGGGAATCGAATCCACGCACGAAGAACGTCCAGCCCCCCCAGAGCACGACGGGCGTCGCGAGCACAAGCTCGATCCAGTTCGCCCAACCCGCAGCTCCCTCGGGCAAAAGGTGAAATCCAGCCACGTGACGCGACATCGCGAAGATGACGAGCGGCACGGTTACGGCCGCGCTGACCCAGAGGCGGCGCGTCATCTGGTCGAGCTCCAGATTCGGGCCGGCCTCGAGAGTGATCGTGCGCGGCTCGAGGGCCATCCCGCAGATCGGACAGCTCCCCGGCGCATCGCGGACGATCTCGGGATGCATCGGACAGGTCCATTCCGCCTTGGCGCCGGGCGTTGCCGGCATCGCCGGTGTCACCGGTTTCGCCTCATGCGTCGGAAGCATCCCGGAGGCGGGCGAGCCACGTTCCCCCTTGAAGCGTCCCGGGTCGCCCTGAAACTTCGCCAGGCAGCCCGCGGAGCAGAAGAGGAATCGTTCCCCCTCGTGCTCGAGGAAGTGCTTCGTATCCGCCTTGACGGTCATCCCGCAGACGGGATCGATGGAGGTCGAGGCCACCGGCTGGGCCGGGTCTGAAGCCTGCATTGGAGTCTGGTTCGGATCGCTCATGATGCCTCCCGCATTCTCATCGCGCGTACTTCCGGAAGAGCTCGGCCAGCTCGTCGTAGATCTGCTCGGCCTTTCGGGCATCGCTGCTCGTCACGGCCGACGTGACACAGTGACTCAGGTGAGCCCGGAGCAGCACCTCGCCAACCCTCCGAAGCGATTCGTGAATCGCCGAGATCTGCACGAGGATGTCGATGCAATACCGGTCCTCGTCGACCATCCGCTGGATTCCTCGCACCTGGCCTTCGATTCGGCTCAGGCGCGTCGTCACCCCTCGCTTGATCTCGCCCCCGCGATTCACCTGGCGGGAAGCGTCTCTTCGGATCGGACTCTCTTTCGGCATGACTGCCCTCCGACGACGAACTATACCATAGGGGGGTATCGTATGACACACGAGGAAGGCCGGAGCGGGCAGCGTTCGGGCCTCGGCGCTTCAGGTCAGCTACTGGCTCCCAGCAGAGCCCCGCATCCCCGCCCGGGACAACCGGTCGGACAGCCGAAAGACGAGCGGCGTCAGCAAGACGAGCTGCAGCACGGGGACGATGGACAGGTTCGTCCCGGGAAACAGAGGCGCGGATGTGTTGTAGCTCCAACGTCCGCTCGAGAGGGCTCGCCCTTCGATCGCCAACGCGATCACGATCTCGAGGCCGCTCAACGCGGCCCAAAGCGTCCACGTCCACGGCACTTCCGACCGTCGCCACCGCCGCGATGCGGCCGCGACGGCAGGGTAAAGGAGCCAGGTGATCGTGATCGAGAGTGTCAGCGGCGAAACCTGGGACCTCGTCATCACAGTGTGCGATCGCGCCAAGAAGTGCTGCCCGATCTTTCCGCGAACCGTCGAGCGCGTTCACTGGAGCTTCGACGATCCGGCCGACGCCCCGGGTTCCCGATCGATCACGGACTTCTCGTCGATTCTCCGCGTGAGAAGCGCGGAGGAAAAAGAGCCAGTGAGCGGCGCTTCGCGCCGCTTGCCAAACTTCAGGGTGGAGCCGACGGGATCGAACACGCCCGGCTCGCGCTCTTCGAGCGCGCAGTCCCGCTTCGCGGGAGCCGGGCTCTTGCGGATCTGATGGTGGGGGCGGATCCCCCACACCCCCCTGGTCGACGGTTCGTATCCCGTTCAGCTCGTGACTTCGAGTGACGAGATTGCTTTACCTACGTCGATACCTGAGGAA
>JBDSFL010000050.1:0-13390 GCA_039919545.1 Thermoanaerobaculia bacterium
GGATCGCGAGATCCTCGAGCACGACACGCGCTCTCTGCTTCTCTCGCCCCTCTGCCACGGCGAGACGCTGCTGGGCGGGCTCTGGTTCGCCTCCACGCTGCCCGCGGCGTTCACACGGGAGGACGAAGCGACGCTGCGTCCGCTGGCCGACCTCACCGCGCTCGCGCTCGCGCACGGAAAGCTCTCCGCCGACGAGCGCGGACGGCGGCAGCGTCACGAGATCCTCGAGGCGCTGGTCCCCACGCTCGCGCGCGCCCTCGACATTCGCGAGGTCTTCGATCAGGTCTCGGCGATCGCGCACCGAGTCCTGCCGCACGACCGCCTCACCCTCGGCCTCCTGAGCGACGACCGCAATTCGATCCGGATCTACGCGCTCAGCGGCGAGCCCGTTCCCGACATGCCCGAATCCTTCCCGCTCGCCGCCGAAGACCAGCTGCGGACCGATTGGGACTTCCAGATCGTGCGCGACGTGGCCGCCGAGATTCCCCGCGAGGAGCCCAAGTGCAGGCTCCTGATGCGCGAGGGCATCCAGTCGATGCTGCGCGTTCCCATTCGCCTCGAAGGCAGGGTTTTCGGCGGTCTCGTGTTCCATTCGAAGATCAAGGCGCGCTATCGCGAGGAGGACGTGGAGATCGCGCACCGCGTGGCCGACCAGGTGGCGCTCGCCCTCTCTCATCAGCTCCTGGCCGAAGAGGCGCGCCGCACGGCTCAGGCGCGCGCCGAAGCGGCCCAGCTCGAGGAGCGCGTGGCCACGCTGACCGAGGAGCTGGAATCGCGCGACGGCTTCCAGCGCATCGTGGGAAAGGCGCGCTCGTGGCGCGACATCCTCGTGCAGGCCGCCAAGGTCGCCCTCACCGAGACGACCGTGCTCTTGACGGGAGATTCGGGAACCGGCAAGGAAGTGATCGCGCGCGCGATTCACCGGGCCTCTCCGCGGGCGCGAGGCCCCTTCGTCGCCATCAACTGCGCGGCGCTGCCCGATCAGCTCCTGGAGTCGGAGCTCTGCGGCTACGAGAAGGGAGCCTTCACGGGCGCGACCGGCTCGAAGCCCGGACGGATCGAGCAGGCCGCCGGCGGCGTGCTCTTCCTCGACGAGGCGGGAGAGATGAGCCCGGTCGTGCAGGCCAAGTTTTTGCGCGTGCTGGAAGCACGGGAGTTCACGCGCCTGGGCGGCACGCGCGCGCTGAAGGCCGACGTCCGCGTGAGCGCGGCCACGAACCGCGATCTGCCCGAGGCGATCCGGCGCGGCGAGTTTCGCGAGGATCTCTTCTATCGCCTCCACGTCTTCGAGATCCACCTCCCGCGCCTGCGCGACCGCGTGGAAGACATCCTTCCGCTCACGGAAAATTTCCTCGTCGAATTCGGGCGCGCGATGGGGCGTCCCGCGGCGGGAGTGAGCTTCGAGGCGCGCGAGCTGCTGGTCTCGTATCCCTGGCCCGGTAATGTGCGCGAGCTGCGGAATGCGCTCGAGCGCGCCACGATCATGGCCGAGGGGGGACTCATCACCGCGGCCCACCTGCCGATCTCCGTGGCGCGTCGCGATTCGCCCGGGGAAAGCGGCCTCGATGGCAGCGGCGGCGCGTCTGGCGCAACTGGCCGCCCGGGCACGCTGCCGCCCGGCGGGATCGACCTCGAGACGCTCGAGCGCTCGCTGGTGAGCCAGGCTCTCGAGCAGGCGCGTCACAACAAGACGAAGGCCGCCAAGCTCCTGGGTCTCACGCGCGCCCAGCTGTATTCGCGCATCGAAAAATACGGCCTCTCGGCTTCCTGATCGACGCGGGCGAACCCAAATGGAACGGGAGGGCGTTTCCGCCCTCCCGTTCCAGGATCGATGAACTAGGTTCGGCTCAGCGGTAGGTGGCGAGTTGGGACGAGGCGCGGCTCGCCTGGCCTGGGGTGAACTGGAACATGCACTGGTCGTCGGTGTAGTCCATGAAGTTCGTGATCGGGTCGACGCCCGCGCCGCGGGAGCAGGAGTCGCGACCGGAGGGGCAGCCAAACGCGGCAGACTTCTCGGTCGCCGTGTCGCTCACGTAGTCGCCCTGGCCGTTACAGCCGCCCTGGAACGTGTGATAAAGGCCGACCCAGTGGCCGACTTCGTGCGTGCCCGTGTCGCCGAGGTTGTACGGGGAGGCCGAGCCGCCGGGGAGGGACTCCGTGAGGCAGACGACGCCGTCCATGAGGGGCTTGCTGGCGTAGCTCGACGGGAAGGTCGCCCAGCCGAGAAGGCCGCCACCGATGTTGGCACAGTAGAGGTTGAGGTCGCCCTTGCCTCCCCGGTGGAGGGCAGTCTTGCACTGGGTCTCGGCGGTCGTGCCGGGCTGCATCGTGTACCAGGAGCTGTTGTTCGTCGTGTCGGTGCTGATGAGATTGAACGAAACGCCCATGGAGACATAAGCGTTGTTCAGGACGCTGATCTGCTGGTTGATCATCGTGGAGGAGGCGCCGCCGACGCCATTGTTGTCGCGGATGACGTGAACGTAGACGTTCACGGTGCGCGCGGCCAGCGCGTTGAGATGGTTCGAGCCGTAGCGCTCGGCCATCTGAACTTCCTCTTCGATGCGGTCCATCGTCATCTCGTCCAGCTCCTCAGTGGAGCAGCGATGACCGCGCTGCACGAAGGCTTCCTTGTTGACGTACTCCACACCGTTGAAGGAGAAGGGCTGGTCGTCGCCCGAGACGTCGCGGCGATCGTTCGCGGCGAACGCCGGCGAAGTGAAGGCGACGAGCAGAGCGGCGGTACCGAGGGTCTTGCGGAAGTTCATGTGAGCTCCTTCAGAGTTTTGATTTCGAAAATCTGAAGGTACATATGCAATTGATTTGCCAAGAGGCCGAAACCTACAAGTCATTCGAGGGTAATGGTTTGAGTAAGCCGGCCTGACCAGGAGCTTGGGTCAATGTTTAATCGAATCGGAAGGTGGCCGGGTCAAGGGTCAAAGCGCGACCCGGGAATCGGAGAGGACCGGTGGAAGCGATCAACAGTGTGGCGGTGGCCGACGGGGTCACGGAGACGCCATCCGCCGGAACCGTTCAGGCCATCTTCGACGGCGTTCATCTCGGCCGCGCGGGCACGCTTCCCGTCGGGCTCGCGCGCTTCTCGGCCGCGTGACGCGCGACGGCTCGCCGTTTCCTGCTCAGGCTTCCGCGACGACCTTCATCTCCACGGCGATGGGGGTCGGGAGCGCCGAGACCGCGAGCGTGGTGCGCGTGGGACCGAACGGTCCGAGCGTCTCGGCCCACACCGCGTTGAACGCGGCGAAGTCGCGCTCCATGTCGATGAGAAACACGGTGACGTCGCGCACCTTGTCGAGCGAGGAGCCCGCGGCCGTGAGGACATGCTTCACGTTCTCCACACACTGGCGCGTCTGCGCGGCCACGTCGTACGGCAGCGGCTTGCCGTCGGCGTCCCGCACGGGCCCGCCCGGGATCTCGTCGGTGCCAGGCGTGCGCGAGCCGATGCCCGAGAGATAGAGCAGGCCGCCCACGCGTCGCGCATGCGGATAGGCACCCACCGGGCGCGGGGCCTCTGCGGCGTGCACGGGAGAGCCGGCTTGCGACGGGGTCGTCGTGTTACGCGCGTCCGGGGCTTCTGGTCGCGCGGAGGCTGACGCGGTTGCCGCGGGCGCCGAGGGAGGAAGTGCGGCTGCGCCCTGCGGCTTCGGCACGTGCGCGGACGGACCGCCGGTCCCCGTCAGCACGTTGCGCTCGCCCGCGTAGACCTCCACGTCCTCCTCGTCGAACTCCAGTCGGGTGGCCGCCCGCTCGGTCGGCACGAGGCCAACGAGCGCCGCGCCGGTGCCCCACACCGGCTGGTAGTCGTACACCGTTCCCTCGTAGCGATTGTGCTCTCCCAACAGCGCGGCGAGCCACCACACCGCCTTGAGCTTCTGGTCCGCGTTGGCCTGCGCGCTGAACTCGCGGGCGAGCTGCGACACGTCCTCGAGCCTCCCCTCGCCCAGGATCTCGAGGATCTTCCGGTTCCACTCGTCGTCTTTGAGAGACGAGATCCGGTCGTCTTTGGGGTCGATCTCGTGCGTGTGAAGCCGGCTCGACAGCGAGGTCACCGCGACGCCGATGGCGCGCCGTCCCGTCGCCTTCACCGCCTCGGCAGCCGCCTTGCCGAGCACCAGCGTCTCGGCGCGATCCGCGTACATGTTGCAGGAGACGACGCAGGCGCGAAGCCTGTTGTCGGGATTCAGGAGCTTCAATGCGACGACGGTGCCCGTATCGATCGGGAAGCCGTGATAGGCCACCGTGCGCGCGTGCAGACCGCGCGAGCGCGCCGTGCCCTCGTAGGCGTGCGCGAACTCGGCGTCCATGCGGAACTTGTACGGCATCGTGCCGAGGTCGTGGAATTCCGGGTCCACGTGCACCCACTCGGGCTCCGGGTCAGCCTGGATCTGGTGGCCGATGACGCTGATCCACTGCGTCGAATAGAGGAGCAGCAGGTCGGCGTCGGATTCCTCGATCTCGCGTCGCGCGCGGTCGAACGACGCGCGCAACGAGCTCCAGGCGGGCGAACGCTCCGGCGCCAGCAGCGGCTGCGGCATGCCGGGGGCGATGAGCCCGCGCACGACGCGGCCGGCGTTCGCCGCGCTCACGCGCGGCTCCCCGCCGGCGCCGTGCTCATGCCAGCGCGGTTCTCCGCATCCCACTCCACGACCGCGTTCCCCGTGCCGATCACCGTGCCGTACCCCTGCACCTCGGCGGGATAGTCGGGGAAGCCGAGCGCGGCGAGCATCCACGTGAGCGCGCCGGCCTTCACCTCGCTCTCGGTGTGGTCGATGAACTCGGGCAGCTCGTCGATGAGCTCGCGTGTCTTGCCGCGCTTCATCAGGTCGAGCACGTGCATGTCCCAGAGGTACTGCCCGTGGTGATATGGATGCTCCTTGGACATGTCCTCGGGAATCGGCGGCTCCACGGTGAAGTGCCGATGCGAAAGCGAGTTGCTCGCCAGCAGCACCGCGCGGCGCCCGCTGCGCTCCACGGCGCGGCGGGTGGCCTCACCGAGCGCGATCATCTGCTCGTTCCCCACCTCGTTCGAGAAGTAGTAGAAGGCGCCGTTCGAGGAGACGCCGACGATCGGCTTGTTCCAGGTGGGATTCACCAGGTGGCACGAGGCGATCGTTCCGTAGTCGAGGCGGAACGCGGGGTTGCGCATCATCTTCGTCACGAGCCCAGCCGCCTTGGCTTCCTCGTACATCGCCTCGGCCAGAGGCACGTCCACGTCCACCTCGAAGTGGTAGCGGAAGAGATTCGGGAAAACAGGATCGACCGAAAGGCCCGAGAAGTGCGGCACACCCAGGAAGTGGTGCCCGGCGTAAGTTCGCCAGTGCGGCGAGTGGACGATGAGGACGTCGTACTCCTTCGCCAGCAGGCTCTTGCGCACGCGCTCGTAACCCCAGCGCAGAGTCTCCCAGCCGCACTCGGCGCGCGGCTCGTTCTGCGGCGGGTTCTCCGCGTAGACGAGATGCGGCGGATGCGGAGCGAGGATGCCGGCGACGATGAAACCTGCAGAGCTCATGGGGAAGAGAATAAACGAGCTGGGATGACCGGTCAGATCGCCTCGATGACGGGAGCGACTTGCCCGAGTACGGACTGGCGAGGCCTTCCGACGCGGCAACTCGACTACTCTCACACCTCAATGGAAACGCAATTCACGACGAACGAAGAGAACGAGGCCGGTTGTCGAGAGCGACTTCGCAACTACCTGACGCGTCTCGGCTGGACAAATGTTGAACACTCGGTCGACGATCTCCTTTCGCTCTCGAGCGGATTCGAGGAGCGGTTTTCCTGGATCGATCGATTCGTTTCTCCCGAATTCAAGACACACATCCTCGTGTCCGGTTCCGCGGTGGGCTCGGAGTTGATCGTCGCGCGCAGGCACGGTTTCGGAGAGGTGCATGGCACCGAGGTCGATCCTGAGCTCTTCGCAATCGGTGAGTCCCGCTTCGCCGGGGATCCCTCTTTCAAGCCACACTTTTGCTCCGGGGTTCGCCTCCCCTATGCGTCCGGGACGTTTGGCTGCGTCGTCTCGGGTCATGTCATCGAACACTCGCGCGCGCCGTTCCGCTACCTCGCGGAGCACCTACGGGTCCTCCAGCCGGGGGGCTGGCTCTTCCTCGAATTTCCGCATCGATACCACCCGGTCGAGCTCCACACGACCACGAAATCCATGGAGTGGCTTCCCTGGCCGCTTCGCGACCTGGCACTTCGAGTTCGGGCGCTGCGCTGGCGCGGACGGGATGCACAGCGCGCCCGCATGGCAGATGCGGTCCGTGTGGACCTTCGACCCGTTTCCGTCTGGCAGATTCGTGCTTATCTTCGGGTTCTGCTGGCGAGCCGGGCAAGAATCGTGGAAATCATGTTTCCCAGCCCGGGTGTCGTTCGCCTCATGATCTCCCGCTCGCGCTGATTCCTGCTCGCTCGGGAACGAGCGCGAAGAGTTCGCCTTCCCGTGGCAGCCTCAGTTTTCGATTCACAGCTTGATGCAGACGTTGCGGCTCTCGGAGAAGAACTCGAGGGAGTGAACTCCGCCTTCGCGGCCCACGCCGCTCTCCTTCACGCCGCCGAACGGAACGCGCAGGTCGCGCAGCAGCCACGTGTTCACCCACACCATCCCCGTCTCGAGGCGCGCGGCCACACGGTGAGCCCGCGAGAGGTCGTTCGTCCAGACGGACGCCGCCAGGCCATAGCGCACACCGTTTGCGATCGTCAGCGCCTCGGCCTCGGTGTCGAAAGGATGGATCGTGACGACCGGTCCGAAGATCTCCTCGGTGGCCGTGCGACAGCGCGGCGACAGACCCGTGATGACGGTGGGCTCGAGAAACGCGCCTTGATCGTGCGGGGGGGGCAGCAGCGGGCGCTCGCCGCCGCACGCGATCAGGCCTCCTTCCTCGCGGGCGAGCGCGAGATAGCCCTCCACCTTGTCGCGGTGGGCGAGCGAGATGAGCGCGCCCAGCTCCATGGCGGGATCGGCGGGCGGCCCCACCTTCATCGCGGCCACCCTCTCCACGAAGGCGGCGACGAAGCGATCGTGGATCGAGCGCTCGACCAGAATGCGCGAGCCGCAGAGGCAGACCTGCCCCTGGTTCAAGAAGCCCGCGCGAACGGCACCGGCGAGCGTCTTGTCGAAGTCGCAATCGGCGAAGACGATCGTCGCGTTCTTCCCGCCCAGCTCGAGGCTCAGCTTCTTGAATTGCGGTGCGGCGACCGCCGCCACGCGGGCTCCGGTCGCCGTGCCTCCCGTGAAGGAGACGAGGGCGACCTGCGGGTGGCCGATGAGCGGCTCCCCGGCTTCTGCGCCGGTCCCGTGAACGAGGTTGAAGACCCCTTCGGGGCAGCCCACCTCGCGGAAGATGTCGGCCAGGGCGCTGGCGGTCAGCGGTGTCAGCTCGCTCGGCTTGGCGACGACCGTGTTTCCCATCGCGAGCGCCGGCGCCGTTTTCCACGAGAGCAGGTAGATCGGCAGGTTCCAGGGCGTGACGAGAGCGGCCACGCCGAGCGGCGCGCGCAGCGTGTAGTTCAACGCGCCGTCCATCGCATGGCAGCCGGTCTGGTCGTGCCTCACGGCTCCGGCGAAGAAGCGAAAGTTCGCGACCGCGCGCGGTATGTCCACGGTGCGCGCCACCTGGATCGGCTTGCCCGTGTCGCGCGACTCCAGCTCGGCCAGCTCCTCGCTGCGCTTCTCGATGCGGCTCGCCACGGCGTCCAAGAGGTCGGCGCGCTCGGCGACGGAGGTCTGCGACCAGGAAGAGAAAGCCTTCGCGGCCGACATCACCGCGAAGTCCACGTCCGCGCCCTTCGAGCGCGGGACCTTGGCGATGACCTCGCCCGTGGCCGGGTCGAGATCGTCGAGGTACTCGTCACCGACGGGTGCGATCGATCTCCCCTTCACGAAATTCGTGAGCAGCTTCATGGCGCGCGCTCTCCCCCGAACGCTCCCTCGTACCCTTCCCAGCCGTAGTCCCAGCGATCGCGGTCCGGATCCCACTCGTCCCACGTGGGAATCGCCTCGAGCCTCGCGAGGTACGACGGCGGGACGACGCCAGGCACCAGGAACGCCTTCTGGCGATGGAGCGGATACGGATTGCGCAGCGTGAAGCCCAGCACCCCGAGCACCGCGCGCGCCAGGTACCACGTGGCCCGCGGGTTCCAGCCGTGCGCGATCTTGATGACGATGCCGAGGCCGCGCGGAAAGTCGGGATGCACGATGGCGAGCCCGAGCAGCCCGTCCGCGCCTTCCTTGGCCAGCACCTTTCCCTCGCAGGCTTTCAGGATGGTGCTGTCGAGCCGGTTGAAGCCGCCGATGAGATCGGGATGCATGACCGCGGCCTCCCAGATCCAGTCCTCGTCGCGCCGCTCGGCGAGGGCCGCATAGAGGATCGCCAGCTCCCTCACCGTGTTGGACATCGTCGGCAAACCGCAGCCGTCGCGGGCGACTCGTAGCGGCTCCCAATCGGCACCAAGCGTCCGACGGATCTCCTCGAGGTAGGCGAGGAAGAACGGATGATGCGGCAGCGTGTACCCCGCACGGCTCCAGCCTTTCAGGCGGCAGCCCAGCAGGATGGCCGCGTGCTCGCCCGAGCAGCAGTGGTACCAGCGGCGCGGGCGGCGCACCTGCCGGCCGAACTGCACGAGGGGCACGTCGAGGGGCGTCTGCATCAGGCCCCACTCGTCCTCGCGCAGCAGCGACTGCGCCGCGGCCACGTGCTCGCTGGCCCCGTTGTGGCTCGCGATCGAGATCGCCCGCTGCGTGCCGTCGAGCACGGGCCCGAGCACGCTCGCGAGCGGCTTGATCATCAGCGGCTTCATCATGCTGCGGCCGTAGCAGAGGACGTTTCCGCCGAAGGAGTGAACGAGCTTGCCGCCTTCGTCCATCGTGGCCCAGGCGATGGCGCCATGGATGGTCGTCTCGCTCACGCCATTGCGGCGATAGTCGACGAGCGGCTCCCACTCCACGTCGCGGCCCGTCGGGATGCGCGGATCGTTCTCACCGAGCGGGCTCGTCGGGTAGACGGACGAGCCGGGCGCCTTGACGAGCGTGTCCGTCACGAGGCCGCCTTCGAGACGGGGTCGCTGGCGAGCGGCGCCACCTTCGTCATGAAGTCTTCCATGTTTGCGATCACGCGCGCGCTGTCGTGGTTGAAGAAGTCGAACCAGAGCATGAGGCGGTCATCGGGGTGGAAGCGGTCGCGCATCTGCGCGGCCACGTCCTCGGCGTTGCCGATGAGGGCGTTGTCCGCCGCGCCCGTGACCTTCTTTGGATCGAGCGTCCCCTCGAGCGCCGTCCAGTACGCGCCGAGCGCGGCGTTCGCTTCCTGGTGCGCCGCGGCGCGCCGCTGCTCGGGGGTGAGGCCGGGCCGCTCGTTCAAGAAGACGAAGACGGTGCGCGGCATGTTCGGTCTCGTCCAGCGGCCCCCGGAGGGATGGAAGCTCTTCTCCATGCGGCGATGCGTGTCCTCGATGATCTCGGGCCGCGTGATCGAGAGATTGAAGACGCGCACCGGCAGGAAGGCGTTGACGTCTTCCTGGAGCCGCGGCTCGTGCGAGCCGATGAAGAGGTGCAGCAGCTCGCGCGGCCATTCCTGAGGCACGATCTTCAGGGCCTCGAAGACGAAGCGGCGCGGCACGGACACCGGCGCGTCACCCGCGTCGCCGGCGTCACCTTTCTTGCCGCTGGCCGTCACCACGCGCGACCAGTCCTCGTCCGAGCGAAAGTCGGCGCGCACGAGCGTCGTCTCACGCACGTCGTTGCTTTCGAGAACGTCTCCCCGGAGAAGGCGAACGAAGATCTCCGCCGCCTCGGCGAAGATCTTTCCCTTGAGAGCAGGCCACGCCGCTTCCTCCAGCGGCGAGCGCGGAACGATGCCGGCCGCGCGATTCATGAACTCGAAACGCCCCGCGGCAAAGCCGATGTTGATCTTCCGGGTCTCTTTCGGGTCGATTCCGTGAAGCGTGCAGAACACCGCCGCGCGCTCGGCCGCGGCGATCGGACCGCCGTTCGTGAGGATGTTCATCACCGCCGAGCCCGCCTCGATGCGGCGGGTGCGCTGGAAGATGCGCTGCGCCAGCTGGAGGAAGTCGGCGTTGAGCCCCACCTCGCCGTGCCAGTGCGGGATCACGGGATTGCGATTGCGCTTCTGGATCTCGCTCGAAAGGTGCGACTCGGCGATCCAGGCCGTCTCGTATCCCAGCGCGTCGGCCGCCTCCACCTGCTCGAAGAAGCTGCGAAACATCTCTGCCTCGCTCGGCGTGCGCCCGTTCACGGGGGTCTGGCTGATGGAGAAGAAGATGTCGAAACGCATCGGAGGTCTTACCGGGCGAACCCGTAGGCTTCCGCATTGCGGAGCTTCGGAATCGCCTCACGCGGAAGCAGGAGCGTCCGCACCGCCCAGAGCTCGGTGAAGATGCGGTAGCGCGCCGTCTGATCCAGGTAATCCACTCCCGAAGAACCGCCCGTCCCGATGCGCCGCCCGATCGTGCGCTCCACCATGCGGGCGTGCCGCGTACGCCAGAGCACGAGCTGCTCTTCCAGCTCCACGATCGCGTCGATGAGGAGGCGCGGCCAGGCCAGCAGCGGCAGATCACGGTACGACTCGATGAACAGGAGCCCGGCGCGGATGCGCTTCATGCGCGGCCGCTCGGCCTCCGGCAGGTCCTCGCAGAAAAGGAATTCACGCGCGCTCTCGGTTGATTTGCCGAAGCGGCTGCGGATCGCGTCCGCGTCGCCCCCCCACGACCCGATCACGCGCTCGGCCTGAGCGGAATAAAAAGTCGACGACGCGGACAGATAGTCCGACAGGAAGCCCTCGACGACCTCGGTATCCCCCGCGTCCCCGGGGCTCGAGCCCTGGATCGGCGTGCGGTACAGCCATTCCTGCAGCGCGAACCGCAACGAGTGCTGCTTCTGCGCGGCCTCCACCCGGCCCCACGCGAAGGCGCCTCCCTCGGAGCCCTTGGCGAGCGTCTTCATCTGCTGCAGCGCGTTCGTCTCGCCATACGCGTGCCGCTGCGCCTCGTCGAGGCCGAGCAGGATCTCGATCTCGCGCATCTGGAACGACTGGAAGCCGCTGGCGGGCGAGAGCTTGTCGCGGAAGTCGAGGAAGTCCTGCGGGGTGAGCGTCTCCATGATCCGGAACTGGTCGACGGTGAGCTTCAGGATCTCGTTCACGCGGCGGAGGTGATGCACGACGAACGGGATGCGCTCCTCCGGCACCTTCGGCTCCGACAGGTGCTCGCGCGCGAGCCGCAGCTCCCGCAGCACGAGCTTGAACCACAGCTCGTAGACCTGGTGCACCACGATGAAGTGGAGCTCGTCCGGCATGAGCCGCGTCTCGTCCTCCTCGAGCCCACCCTGCAGCTCCAGCAGCTTGTCGAGCTTGAGGTAGTCCCAGTACGTCGGGGTCTTCGTGGCGCTCATACCCACTCGTCCTTCACGCGCTTGCGACGCGGCAGCATGTCGTTGAGCTGCTTCAGCGCGATCTCGAGGCCCTCCGCGACCCCCGCAGACTCATCGCCGCGCAATGCCCTCGTCTTGTGGTCGTCCCGGAGCGCCATGAGGCGCTGCCCCAGTCCGCGGAGGATCGCCTCGACGGCCTTCTGCTCGTCTTCCGTTCTCGTTTTGGCCATGCGCCCATTCTGACGTGAACGGACGGCGCTTTGATAGAAGCGCGCTACAGTCGCCCCCGATGAGCCTCCTCGTCGTCCTCGTTCGAACGCACAGCCCCGGCAATCTGGGGTCGGCCGCCCGCGCGGCCAAGAACTTCGGCGCCAGCCTCGCGCTCGTGGATCCCCGCTGCGACAGGCGCCACCCGGACGCGCTCGCCTTCGCTTCCGGGGCCGAGGAGCTGCTCGAGATCGCCGAGGACCTCACCTTCACGGAGCTCGAGCAGCGCGTCGAGCACGTCATCGCGCTCTCCTCCCTGCGCGGGCGCGGCGTGCCCGGGCTGCCCCCCGTCACCACGTTCGCCTCCCTGCGCCGTCGCTTGAAGCGCGAGCGGGTCGCCCTCGTGTTCGGCCCCGAGCGCGGCGGGCTGACGAAGGAGGAGATGAGGCTGTGCGGCGAGCGGCTCTCGATCGCCACCTCGCCCGAGTTCCCGACGATGAACCTGGCGCAATCCGTGGCGGCCACGCTGGCGCTCGCGGGTGCTGACCGCACGTCGCCCCTTTCGACCTCACCCGCCGCGCATGCGCCCGCACGCGAGGTGACGCGCCTGCTGGAAGCCTTCCGCGGCACCCTTGCCGCCGCCGGGTTTCCCGGGAAGGGTCGCTCGTACGAGGTCGTGGCGGAAATGGAAGCATTACTGCGTCGCGGGAAACCCACCCCGCGGGAGATCACGCTGCTGCTGGGAGCGCTGGCGGCCGTGAACCGCGCGATCAAACCGTCCGATCGAGATTCGTCCGAGAGCGAATCGCCCGCGAAGACGACGCCCGAATCCGCGACGGCACGTCAAACGTCGAGCGTCTCGACCTCTCGCGCGCGTTCCGTGATGAAGCGGTAGCGCGCGCCCGCGTCCTTGCCCATCAGCTCGCCGAGCACCTTCTCCGCCTCGTCCACATCGGGCACGGTCACCTTCAGGGCCCGCCGGCGCTTCGGGTCGAGCGTCGTGCGCTTGAGCTGCTCGGGCATCATCTCGCCCAGCCCCTTGAACCGCATGATGTCGGGCTTCACGTTCTTCGGCAGCTTGGCGATGATGGCGTCGCGCTCGGCCTCGTCCAGGGCCCAGTACGTCTCCTTGCCCGCATCCACGCGATAGAGCGGCGGCTGCGCCAGGTAGATGTGCCCGGTGTGAATGAGCTGCGGCAGGTGGCGCCAGAAGAACGTGAGGAGCAGCGTCGAGATGTGGTGTCCGTCGGCGTCGGCGTCCATCAGCAGGAACACCTTGCCGTACCGCAGCTTCGAGACGTCGAAGTCCGCTCCGATGCCGCACCCGAGCGCCGACACGATGTCGGACAGCTCCTTGTTCCCGGTCACGCGCGCGGCGTTGGCCTGCTCGGCGTTCAGCACCTTGCCTCGCAGCGGCAGGATGGCCTGCGTCTGCCGGTCGCGCCCCTGCTTGGCCGAGCCACCGGCCGAGTCGCCTTCCACGATGAAGAGCTCGGACTCGGCAGGGTCGGTCGACGAGCAGTCGGCCAGCTTGCCGGGCAGGTTCAGCCGGTGCGAGATGGCCGTCTTGCGGGTCACCTGCTGCGCGGCGGCGCGGCTCGCCTCGCGCGCGCGGCAGGCCAGGACGATGCGTCCCACGATCTGCTCGGCGATCGTCGGGTTCTCGTTGAGCCACTTCTCGACGGCCGGTCGCACCGCGCCGTCCACCTGGGCCGTCAGCTCGGGATTGTTGATACGGTCCTTCGTCTGCCCCTGGAACTGCGGCTCCATCACGTAGGCCGA
>JBDSFL010000167.1:0-3370 GCA_039919545.1 Thermoanaerobaculia bacterium
CCTTGGTGGTCGCGCTGATCATCGCTTCCGTCCAGTAGGCGCGCGACACCGAGACGTCGGCCAGGCTCGCGCCGCCCTTGCCGTGGATGAAGACCACGCCCGTCTTGGCGTCCGCCTGCGCGGCAAACAGCGATGCGGTGGCGCATGCGATCAAAACCATCGTCTTCAGGGCTCTTTCCATCTCGGCCTCCTTCGGGTTCTGAGTGATGGCTCACTCAAGGTTCGTGCCGCGCTCGAAAACCGCTCCCGGAACGATTTCGCAGGCACTTACGGTCGAAGAATGAGCGCTCATTCATTCGCCTCCCGGGTAGCGCATTGACCCCGGGGTGGGTCAAGGATCCGGAATTGATCCGGGCCCGGGCCTGCGGGTCCGAGCCGTAGGGGCGGCGCCGGGGCGGAGCCGGCGCATCGGGCGGGGGGCATAATTCCGCACGAACTGGTGGACGGCCCGCGGGACCGCAGGAGGAGAACCATGAAGCGCATCGACGAGCTCCTGGGTGATTACGCGTCGCATCATCGAACCGCCGGAAACGTCGCGTGCCACTTCGTGGGCATTCCGCTCATCGTCTACGGCATCGTCGCCCTCCTGCGCCAGGTGCGGATCGCCGAGGTGCCGGGGGTGGGGCTCCTCACCGCGGCCGAGGTTCTGATCCTCGTCGCGTTTCTCTACTACGTGACTCTCGACGTGGCTCTGGCAGTCGCGATGCTGGTGTTCACGGGAGCGCTCGATGCCATGGCGCGCTGGGCGGACTCGTGGCCGCTTGCGGTGGGAGCCTTCGTGGTCGGCTGGATCTTCCAGGGCGTCGGGCATGCCGTTTACGAGAAGCGCTCCCCGGCGTTCCTGAAGAACCTCGTCCACCTGATGGTCGGGCCCCTGTTCGTCTTGAACGAGGCCCTGCACTTGCGCGCGGTCGAGCCCGTCAAGAGCTGAGCCGCTGAACCGTGAGGCGCTGATGTCGCTGCTTCTTTGACCGCGGCGCGTTGCCCGCCTATTCTTCGATGGCCGAACGCCCCAGGCGTCGCAAGGAGTCATGCATGAAGAAGCTCGCCACCATCCTGATGCTCTCGTTCTTCGCCCTCACCGCCGGAGCCGCGTTCGCGGGCGACGACAAGAAGTGCGACGCCAAGGCCGACAAGAAGTCCGGCCACAAGTGCTGCGCCGCCGCCGAAGAGAAGGAAAAGAAGGTGGCCAAGCCGGCCGACAAGAACGAGACGGCCAAGCCCGCCGCGGCGGTTGCGAAGAACGGCGCCTCAGCCAGCTGAGCCGGCAGAGTCGAGGATGCGCAGCGTTCGAGAGGCGGCGGTCACCCGCGCGGTGCCGCTGGCCGCGCGCCTCTCGATGCGCGCGGTAGTGCTCCCGAGCGTCGTGCTCACGAGCGTCTTGGTCTCGTGCCTCCTGCACGCGAACCTCGTGCACGCGGCCGCGCAGCCCTCGCTAAACGTCTACTTCCAGTCGACCCTCAAGGACGCGGCGTACCAGAAGGCCACCTTCGACCGCGTCGCGGGGAAGTGGAAGAGCCCCGCGGCGGCCGGTCTCCCCAAGGTGGGCAGCAAGGCCGTCGTGCAGACGGTGATCGCACGCGATGGCAAGCTCGTGTCGGCGACGGTCAGCATGGAGTCGGGCTCGAAGAAGTGGGACGACGCCGCGCTCGCCGCGGTGCGTTCGTCGGCCCCGTTCGGCGCGTTGCCCGCTTCCTACAAGTTCCCGACGGTGGAGGCGCACTTCCACTTTTCTCTGAAGTGAAAAGGCGCGGAAACGCGCCGTGAAGTGAACGGTTCGGAAACGCGGCGCGCGCAGTACCCGCACCCACCCGAACCCTCCCGCTAGATCACGCCGAAGTCGCGCCCCACGGCCTCGAATGCCGATACCGCCTCGTCCAGGTCGGCCTCCGTGTGGACGGCCGATACCTGGCAGCGCAGCCGGGCGTGCCCCTGCGGGACCACGGGAAAGCCGAAGCCCGACACGTAGACGCCCTTCTGGAAGAGGGCCTCGGACATCGCGAGAGCCTTGGCGGTGTCGCCCACGATCACCGGCACGATCGGATGGATTCCCTTCGGGATCTGGAAGCCGGCGGCCGTCATGCGCGTGCGGAACGTCATGGCGTTCTTCCGCAGCTGGGCAACGGGAGCCGGGTCTTCCATGAGCATCCGGAACGCCTCGAGCGAGGCGGCGGCCACGGCGGGGGGAAGGGTGTTCGAGAAGAGCGTCGTGCGCGAGCGCTGGCGGAGAAGATCCACGATGGCCGAAGGGCCGGTCGTGAAGCCGCCGGCCGCCGAGCCCATCGCCTTGCCGAGCGTGCCCGTGAAGAGGCCGATGCGGTGCATCACGCTCAGCTCCTCGGCCGTGCCCCGGCCTGTCGCGCCGAGCACGCCCGTGGCGTGCGAATCGTCCACGGCGAGCGTGGTGTCGTAGCGGTCGCAGAGGTCGGCCAGCTCCTCGAGCGGCCCGATCTCCCCCTCCATCGAGAAGACGCCGTCCGTGATGAAGAGCCGGTGGCGCGCGGAGGTGGCTTCCTGCAGCGCCTTCTCCACGGCCGCGAGGTCGCCGTGCGGCGTGATGAAGCGCTTGGCTTTGCACAGACGCACGCCGTCGATGATCGAGGCGTGGTTGAGCCCATCCGTCAGGAGCGCGTCCACCTCGCTCAGGAGCGGCTGGAACAGCCCCTCGTTCGCGTTCCAGCACGACATGTACAGGATCGCGTCTTCCTGGCCGAAGAAGGCGGCGATAGTGCTCTCGAGCTCCTTGTGCAGCTCCTGCGTGCCACAGATGAAACGCACGGAGCCCAGGCCGTTGCCCCAACGGGTGAGCGCCTTCTGCGCCGCGGCCACGATGCGGGGATGATTCGCGAAGCCGAGGTAATTGTTGGAGGTCAGCATCAGGACTTCGCGTCCGTCCACGCGCACGCGCGCGCCGGTGGGCCCCTCGAGGATTCGTTCCGTCTTGTAGGTCTTCGCCGCCTGAAGCGCCTCGACCTCGGACCTGCAGAAGTCGACGAGTCTGCTGCTGCTGCTCATGGAGCCGAGGTTAACAGGGAGCCAAGAGTGCCGGCGGGCTGAGTCTGCCAGGCACCGCCCCTACAGCTTCAGCCAGACCGACTTCTGCTCCGTGTACTGCTGCAGGGCGGCCTCGCCCAGCTCGCGCCCGAAGCCCGACTGCTTCGTGCCGCCGAACGACATCGCCGCGTCGTAGAGGTTGTACGCATTGATCCACACGGTGCCGGCGCGCAGCGCGCGCGCCATGCGGTGCGCCTTGCTCACGTCGCGCGTCCAGACACCCGCCGCCAGCCCGAAGATCGTGCCGTTCCCGATCGACACCGCGTCCGCTTCGTCCTTGAAGGAGAGGACGGAGAGGACGGGCCCGAAGATCTCC
>JBDSFL010000201.1:0-6677 GCA_039919545.1 Thermoanaerobaculia bacterium
GGGGGCTCCCGAGCTGCTGATGAGCCTTGCCTACATCAATACCCTCGGCGCGGCGCCGAGTCCCGCCGTCGCTCGTGCCTATGCCGAGGGTGCGCTCGCGCTCGTTCCGCGCTGGCACTACGTGCGTGACATCCTCTTGCCGAAGATCGAACAGCTTCCCGGAGCTTCGGACATCGCGTGTCAGAACGTTTCCCGTTCCGCTCCGTAGAATCAAGAAAGAGAACCCGAAGGAGGACTCCCCCATGACCGAAGTCTCCTCGCACACACCCGGTGCGTTCTGCTGGATCGAGCTCGGAACCAATGATCAAGCCGCCTCGAAGGAGTTTTACGGCAAGCTGTTCGGCTGGATCTTCGAAGACCTCCCGATGGGCCCCGACTCGTCCTACACGACCTTCAAGCTCAAGGGAAAGAGGGTGGGCGCCGCTTACCCGCTCGATGCCGCCAAGCAGCCGGGCGTCCCGCCCCACTGGATGATCTACGTGGCGACGGCCGATGCGGACGCGTCCGTGGCGAGCGGAGTCGCGCTGGGCGGCCTGGTGATGGCCCCCGCGTTCGACGTCCACGACTTCGGCCGCATGGCGATCCTCAAGGATCCGACGGGCGCAGCCATCAGCCTATGGCAGGCCAAGACGCACACCGGCCTCGAGATTCAGAACGAGCACGGCGCGTTCTGCTGGGGCCAGCTGAACACGGGAGACACGGCCAGAGGCGAGGCGTTCTACACCTCCCTGTTCGGCTGGACGGCCAAGACGGGCACCGATGGCGGCATGACGTACACCGAATGGAACCTGGGCGGCACGCCGATCGGCGGAATGATGGCCATGCCTCCGAACGCGGGCGGCGCGCCGTCCCACTGGCTCGCCTACTTCGCCGTGGACGATTGCGACGCGGTCGCCGCCAGCGCGACCGCTCTGGGCGCGAAGACCTACGTTCCGCCCACCGACATCTCCAATGTGGGCAGGTTCGCCGTGATGGCCGATCCACAGGGAGCGATGTTCGCGCTGTATCGCGCCTGAATCGAATCACGCCGGCGGGCGACCCCCGCCGGCGATCTCCTACGAACCTACGAGACCCGCGCGCCGCGGTAGTAGTGCGCGAGGATCTCGCGGTAGTCGCGTCCAGCCGCGGCCATCACCGCCGCACCCACCTGGCACAACCCGACGCCGTGGCCCCAGCCGGCCCCCCGCAGCGCGAAGTCGCCGTTCTGCCGCTCGACGACGAATGCCGAGCTGTAGAGATGGCTGCGTGAAAGAGTTCGTCTGATCTCCAGCTCTTTTCCGATCGTGAGCCAGCCGAGGCTTCCGGTGATCTGCAGGCGGACGATCCGGCCGGAAGGTCCGCGCGAGAGAGGCTGCAATCCCGTGATCTCGCCGAGATCGACATCGTGACGTGCCAGGACGAGGTCCCGGATCTCCTCGGATGAATAGACGACCGTCCAGCGGTAGAAATCGCGGGTCTCCTGATCGAATCCGGGAAAAATCCGGGAGAGCAGGTCACGATCGCTGGTGTTGCAGTGATCGGGCGCACCCGTCTCGAGGATCCGTGCGGCGGCTTCTTGCGCGCCGGCACCTCGGGAAGCGCCGGGGGCCGGCGCATCGACGATCGACACGAGGTAAGGCACTTCCTTGTCGTCCCACGCCGACCGGTACTCCTCGGTGAGACCGCCGCAGCACTTCGAGAACCGCGCGTCGCAGATCCCGTCTCCGAAGCGGAGCAGCTCCCCCGCCGTCGCCTTCACGGCTTCCGAGGCTGCCGGAGAAAACGTGCGCGTGATTCCCTGATAGCGCTGGCAGTGGTCGTCGGCGCAGACGTCGAAATCCTGGTGCGCCTCGCGCCCGTACCAGCGTTCGATCTCGTTGCCGCGAGCCGACGAGTGGCTTCCGGCGCCCGTCGGGTCGGGATGCGCTTTCGGATACCACAGCCAGCTGCGGGAGATCACCGCGTGCGCCTTCAGTGACTCCGGAGGGCAGCCCGCGCTCATCTCCGACGAGATGACGCTCGTGACGTACTCCTCGAGCGCGATGTCGTTGATCGCCGTCAGGCCGTTTCGCTCGACGATGCGGAGGGCTCCCCGGAACATCTGCCTTTCCTGTCGCTCCCAGTGAAACCCGACGCCGATCACGACATCGTCCAGCGCGAACGACGCGCCTTCCGACACAGGCGTGAGCGTCTGCTCGTGCTCGAAGGTGTGGCGCCCTTCCGGGATGCTGGCGCCCATGCCATCCACGAACGAGCCGGCCAGCTCGACCGAGATCCGCGCCCGCCCCTGCACGAGCCCCACGGATACGTTCACTCGGTCTCCTCGAAGCGCCGGACGATCTCCGCGAACAGGTCGGCCGGGAGGCTCACCTCTTCGAAGATGCTCTGGACGTCGCCCGCGGCCACGCGCTCGAAGTCGGCGGCGAGCGGCACCACGAGGACTCCGGAGAGATCGATCGCGGCCGGGCTCACCGTCAGCTCACCGGTGTCATACACGTGCGGCCGGTGCTTCGAGCGGAGAAAGAGGAACACGGAGAAGAGCCCCTTGTCGTGCTGGAGCGCGAGGTTCAGCAAGGGCTCGGCAATCGACCCGGCCTCGGTACTCGATCCCGGCTCGGCACCGGATCCGGTCACGGCCCCGACGATGCCGATCAGGGTCTCGATGCGCCGCGTCAGGCTCTTGATATTCCCGTCACGCAGCAGGACGACGCTCCGGGCGGATCCGGGAATCGCCGGACCGTCGAGGCCCCGCGAATCTCGCCCGATCGGAAAGAGCTCGCTCGAGCACGCCTGGAAGTGCAGGTGGTCGGGCGCCGAGGCCCCGCACCGCGGACCGTTGTAGATCACGAAGGAACCCGGCAGCGCTTCCGCGATTTCGAGGGCCTTGCCCACCATACCCGCGATGGCCTGAACGCGGTGGTCGCGGTGCACGATCGTGAGGTGCCGATCGAGGATGGGGAACGGATTGCAGTACGCCGTGAACTCGTCGTCCAGAGCGATCCCTTCCTCCTCCGGAGGGAGGTTCGCGCGGCAGAGAAAGCAGGGGCGCCTGGAAATCGACACGGAATCGACCGGCGCCGTCGTGCTCTTGATGCGGTGCGGGACGAGCCGGATCAGGACGTCGTGGGACCCGATGCGGACGCCGCGGGTGCGGCTCGCGCGCAGGCCTTCGAGCCCCTGCGCGAGCAGCGGCCACGATCGTGCCTGCGATTCGAAGAGGGCATCAAGGTCTCCGGCGAGCCCGCATCTCATTCGTCCGGATCCAATCCTTGTAGTTATCGTAGCGGTTGGCGGTGTCGTGCGGGAGGGCGCTGTCCGAGTTCCCTTCCCAGCGCCGGCAAAGGTAGAGCGATTCGTAGATGCGGCCGATCTCGAAGCTGCGGCTGATGCGCAGCCCGGCGGCATAGTCCTCGCCGTAGCTCACGTCGGGAAACCCGAAACGCCGGATGACCGACGTCGAAAACGCGCGCGGTGCCCCGAGCCCCCCGATGCGGAGCGCGTTGTTCCTTCCGTTCTCGCGCGTCCACTCGCGGTGGTCGATCAGGCCGGGAGGCAGCGGCTCGAGCGCGAAATTCACCATCGAGTACGAGCCGACGACCATGGCGTACGGCCCGGCGCGCAGCTCGTCCACGATGCGCGCGAGCGTCGCGTCCGATTCGTACAGGTCGTCCGAATCGAGCTGCACGGCGTACCGTCCGCAGCGCGGCGAGAAGATCGCCTCGTTCCAGCACCCGCCGATCCCCTTCCCCGTGCGCTCCGGGACGATTCGCACGAGCCGGGGATCGTCGATCGCCTGGAGGATCTTCCCCGTGCCGTCGGTCGAGTGGTTGTCGATGACGATCACGTTGAACGTGAAACCGGCCTTCTGGGAGAGCGCGCTCGCGACCGCCTCCGCCACCGTCCGCTCGCGGTTACGCACCGGAATGACGACGCTGGCCTCCACTTCGTACGGCTCCCGATCGGCGGTCACCGGCTCGAACTCGGAGGGGAGATGGACGCCGATTCGCTTCAAGTGCTCTGTTGCGATCTGCTCCAGCTCGAGCTGGTAGTCGCGATTGCGCGGATCGACGTAGTCGAACTGCTTCTCTCCCATGGGCCGCGAATCG
The DNA here is from genome assembly GCA_039919545.1 of Thermoanaerobaculia bacterium. GTDB lineage: Bacteria > Acidobacteriota > Thermoanaerobaculia > UBA5066 > UBA5066 > JBDSFL01. The sequence continues at coordinate 4,086 of JBDSFL010000201.1, forward strand.
ATCGAGACCGCCACGTAGAGCGGCTCCGGGATCCGCACGATGGGACGTGTCTCCGAGAGGCGCAGCCGCAGATCGTAGAGCCCGCCCCAGTGAAGCCCCTCCTGCAAGCCCACGGCACGCGCGGCGGCGACGGAGATGGCGACCACCGGCCCGAAGTCGAAGGTGTCGCGGATGCTGCCGAGCTGGTAATCGATCCGCGGATGGCCGACGCTGTCCGAGAAGACGAGACCGGCCCCGGTATCGCCCATCACCTGCCGCATGCGCTCGAACATGCGCTCTCCTGGCTCGATCGAAACGCTGGGGTTCGCCAAGAAGAGCACATCGCCGCTGGCCGATTCGAGCAGCGTCCGGAGCGTCTCGGAGGTGTGGTCGCTCGCGAACGTGAGCTTCACCCTCTGCCCCGCTCCGACAGCCGCGCGACGATCACTCCGGCCATCCGGTTCCTCCCGAGGAAGTCGAACAGGTTCTCCTGCACCACAGCCCTCTTTTTTCGGGAGGCGTGCCGCAGGGAAACGTCACGGGGATCGAGACCGTCCTTGATGACGAGACCGCAATGAAACACATCCAGATTCCTCTTCGTCGATGCGAGGCAGATCAGATCTCCGGTCGAGAGCCGCGCGAGGGCTCCCGGAAGGAACCGCTTCGGCAAGCAGGAAAAGCGTTCGGTGAGAGGCGGGAGGCCGGGGACCGCATCGAGCACACGTACGCGCTCGACCTCACGGCGGCCAAGAGGAACTCCCGTCACGAGGCCGGCTCGCTGGTTGCGCCGGATCCAGGTCACCATGTAATGGTTTCGCCTGTCCCATCTCACGCCTCCGCGCTCATAGCGAAGCCGCTTCAGATGGTCGAGGAATTCCTTTTCGTCACTCGAAATGGCGGCCGCAAAAACCGTTTCGACGTAGGTCACGCAATCGAAAGCGTCGAGCGAGGCATCGAAATCTTCCGCCACCGTGGCCGAACCGGTGAGGGGAGCGACCCGATAGGGGCGGCCCAGAAGGCTCGCCGACAGGGCGTCGGTACGAGAAGAGAGCGCATCGTTCGCTCGGGCGCTGGCGAGAAAACCCCTCACGCCCGCGGTGACGATTGTTTCCCTGGCCGCCGATCGAAGCACAGGGAAAGAGCCTAGCACCCTGCCAACAGTTGCATTCCGGGCCTCATGGAGAGAAGCCCGTTCCAGTGATGCCGGATGCCTCGGACACGTTCCCGGATCGCGCCCCCCCCCGTGATAGCCTATTTCTCGCAGACAAGATTCGATCGATCTCCTCGCCATTGCTCCCCTTGCGGGGGGGTGTGCCTGTTTGCACGGGTCCACACAACGCTCTTTTAAAGCCCTGAATTCCATCCGCTTCGAAAGTTCTGAACCCTTGAAGGAGTGATTCATGACGACGAGGAGAACGAGCGCCGGCATCGCATTGGCATTGCTCGGATTGCTGGCTTCCGCACCGGCGATGGCCCTCATCACGGCCACCAGCTACCCATTCACGACGGCGGCGGGAGTGGCCCTCGAGGACATGTCCTCCGGCACGACCCAGCTGGTGGCAGCGAATCTCGACGACACCGCGTCGGTCGTCACGGCCATCCCGTTCGACTTTTTTTACGACGGAGTCCGCTTCACCCAGTTCTCGGTGAACGCGAATGGGCTGGCCGTGCTCGGGCCCGTGGCGGTGACGACGTCATTCGACAACTCAACCGGTTTCGCTTCCGCCACGAATGCCCCGAAGATCGCGCCGTACTACGACGACATGTGGATCGGGACGAACGGCAAGGTCCACTTCAAAGTGATCGGTTCAGCCCCGAACCGGAAGCTCATCGTCGAATGGCTCAATGAGCAGATTCCGCGAGTCGGCACGGGAAACGTCGGAGCGGGAACCTTTCAGCTGTGGCTCTTCGAGACGACCGGCGTGATCGAATTCGTGTATGGGTCCGGCATTGCCGTGAACTCGGCGAACGCCGGCTACTCGATCGGCCTTCAGTCCGGTGCGGCCACCAACTTCGCGAGCGTCACCTCCACGACCGGTACGGTCAGCTATGCCGCCGCTAACAACGCTCAGACGAACGCGATCGCCAGTGGCACCGCATTCTTGTTCACGCCGGTCGTTCCAGCGAATCCGACCGCCTTGAACTTCACGGCGACCTCGGCTGTTTCAACTACCCTGAACTGGACCGACAATTCCTCGAACGAAGCCGGTTTTGTGGCCTATCGATCAACGGACGCGGGCGCCACGTTCACGTTCGTGGCGCAGGCGGCTGCGAATGCCACGTCCCTCGTGGACGGGACCGTCCTTGCGAATACCGCGTACGACTATCGGCTTGTTGCCATCTCGGAAGGCGCGGTCAGCGGTGCCGCCACGAACAGCGTGACCACTCCCCCGTTCCCCGCTTCACCGATCGTTTCGACGGCAGCCGGCGGCCCGTGGAGCGTTCCGGCGACCTGGACTGGCGGCGTCGTGCCGATCTCGGCCGATACCGTGACGATCGCAGATGGCGCAACCGTCACGATCGATACGGCAGCGGTGGCCTTCTCGCTGACGATCGGCCAGGGCGCCTCGGGCATCCTCGAGTACGAGGCGACCACGGCGCGAACTCTGACCG
>JBDSFL010000239.1:0-2625 GCA_039919545.1 Thermoanaerobaculia bacterium
ATTCAAGACGCTCGCGGAGCACGTGCTTAGGATCAACAGCGATCGTCAGCATCAGCGATGCGAGGTTTTCATTGGGCTCGTTTTTCGAGGGAAAGTGCCGTCCGAGGGTGAGCAACGACGGCTGGAAGATCAACTCAGGGATGAACCGTTCTGTTTCGAAGCCTTCAAAAAGATCTTTGAGGACGAAGAGGCGACAAAAACCTGGGCGTACGCAGCGCTCTTCCGAGCATTCACTCGCCAAGAGATCCCTGTTGAGGATCGTGTCCGACACCTCCGACTGGTGCGTGATCTGACCACTGAAGAAACAATCGCGATCGCACGCTGGGAACAAACCAGGCAGCGCCTCGTGACGGACTTGAGGGCGGCCGCTCCAGTGGGCGGCGTCGGCGTCCGATTGTCGAACCTTGGGCATCCAGAGTTTGAAGCACTCGAGCGCTCTTATCCGAACGCGGTGCAGAGTTTCGTGCGTTGGGGATTCTTCGCCGGTCGCGATCGTGACGGAGCGCCCCGGCCCATCGGGGAAGAATTCGCTCGGCTCATTAAGGTCCTTCACGATGGGGATCCAGACACTCTCGAGAACAAACTCTTTAAGGATCTCATTCAACAGTAAGACTCGCTCGCAGACTCCGACGGACTCGCTTCACAGGTCTCGTGCGAAGAGCACGTCGCACTGGGGCCACGGCCACGCGCTCAGGCCGCTCGTCGGCGCGCCGCGCCTTCGGCGCTCCCTCTCGCCTTCCTCGCGCGATCGCGGTAGGGACGGCCCTTACGGGCCGCCCCCCGCACAGATCCGGACTGGCGGCACTACCGCATCCGGCTCTTGCCTTGGGTTTTGACGTTGAGCCGATCGAATGGAAAGGGATGACAGATGCGGGCGGGAGGGAGCCACCGGTCGATCAGCCGGCTCATCCTTTCCCACCGGACTCGGGCTCTTTGACTTCGCCGCTCGAGCGCCCTCTTCCAGATTCGGCCCAACGCCCACTGGAACGCTCGCAACGCCCGGTAGTTCAGCGGAACACCGTAGTAGTTGTAGTGCCCCTGAAGGACCGCTCGGAGATAGGCGCCCGTCTCGGAGATCGAGGCGTTGTAGCGTCGCCGAAGCTCGGCCGTAACCGCCTTCAGCTTGGCCTCCCGCTGCTTTCGCATCGTTTGCCGAACGACCGTGAACGTAGCTCCCCGGCTCTGACCGCAGATGTGCGTGAAGCCCAGGAAGTTGAACGTCTCGGGCTTACCGAGACCCTTACGCCGACGACTCATGGCCGCGAACCGGCCGAACTCGATGAGCCGGGTCTTCTCGGGATGCAGCTCCAGACCAAACTTCAGGAACCGCTCCCTCAGCTCGGAGAGGAACCGCTCGGCATCGGCACGATGCTCGAAGCCAACGATGAAATCATCCGCATACCTCACGACGATCACATCGCCCTTGATCTGCGTCTTCCTCCACCGCTGAACCCATAGGTCGAAGACGTAGTGCAGGTAGACGTTCGAAAGGAGAGGGCTGATGCTCCCCCCTTGGACCGTCCCTTCCTCACTGCGCCTTCGCGCGCCATCTTCCACCACCCCCGCCTTGAGCCAGCGGAGGATCAGGGAGACGACGCGCCGGTCTCCCACACGGTGCTCGAGAAACTTCACCATCCATCCATGGTCGAGGGTATCGAAGAACGACCGGATGTCGGCGTCGAGCACCCAGTTCACCTTTCTCGAGTGGATCCCGACCGCAAGGGCGTCCAGCGCTTGATGCTGGCTGCGCTTGGGCCGGAACCCATAGGAGAAGCCGAGGAAGTCTTCTTCGTAGATGGCGCCCAGCACCTCGGCGGTGGCCCGCTGGACCAGCTTGTCTTCCAGCGTCGGCACTCCGAGCGGCCTCCGCCGCCCGTCCGCCTTCGGGATGTACACCCTACGAACTGGACTCACCCGGTACGCCCCTGTTTTCAGTCGCTCGGATAGGTCCCGGAGCTTTTGCTCCAGTCCGTCCTGTCCGTAGCGATGCCACGTCTGTCCATCGACTCCCGCGGCGGCCTCGTGCGCCATCGCACGGTAGGCTCGCATGAGGCACTCGACGTCGTAGACATGGTGCAGGAGCGCCGTGAACCGCTGCCGCCGATCACGTTTGGCGGCTTGACGTACCCGCTCGAGCGCAGATGTCGCGCTTTCCCGGCTCTGTGTCCGGCACGCGCCGCTCTCGGGCAGGTTCCCCTTGGCCAACCCCCTTCCCTCCACCCTCTCCGCTGCCGCTCGCGCGGCTTTGTTCGAGGGCTTCGTTGGTACTACGGGGCTGTCTGACTTCCCGCGTCCATTCATCTCCGGTTCCTCGTCCTTGGACTTCACCTTCACGGCCGGCAGGACCCTACCCACCGGCGGACGCGGGATCTCCCGGTTCCCGCGCAGGATGCTTGCGTGCGTGCTCGGGTTCTTCGACCGCGCGGGGTCCAGCATGCGTCTCGCGCTATCGACGCACCCGGTATTGCCTTCCGCACAACCGTGACGGCGTCGGCACCCCGAAAGAGCACATTTCGCGGCTCCATAGCCCGGCCCACACGTACCCCTGTCAACGCCTCAGCTCCGCCCTCACGAGCGGCGCCGCATGACTCGGGGACAAGATGGATCGCTACTCCTTTCTCGTCG
>JBDSFL010000245.1:0-10814 GCA_039919545.1 Thermoanaerobaculia bacterium
GGGCCCGCGCGAGGAGACGCTCGGCGAGAACGTGACACGGCGGCTCGCCGCGCGCGTGAAAGCGCTGGGCTCGGCCGTCGCGCTCGCCGGCACGCTGCCCGAGTCGCGCATGTCCGACTTCTACCACGCCGTGAACGTGCTGGCGCTGCCGAGCGTGAATCGCACGGAATCCTTCGGGCTGGTGCAGGTTGAGGCGCTGCGCTGCGGCGTGCCGGTGGTGGCCAGCGATCTTCCGGGCGTGCGGACCGTGGTGTCCGCGACAGGAGCCGGGCGGCTCGTGCCGCCCGGCGATGCGGCCGCGCTCACCGAAGCGCTGGCCGAAGTGCTGAGCGAGCCGGCGCGTTTTCGCCCGGACCCGGAGCTCGTCGCCCGCCACTACGAAGCGGGACGCATCGCGGAGGAATGGATCGCCCTCTACCGGGCTCTTCTCTGACGCACTTTTCTGGCGCTCTTCTCTGGCGCTCTTCCGTGTCCGTCGTCGTCTGGTCCCTTCGGCCTGAACTAGACTTCGCGGCCGATGCGATCCCTTTCCGCTTCACGAGCCCTGGTCACCGGCGGAGCGGGCTTCATCGGCTCTTCTGCGGCACGGCGTCTGGTCAGCGAGGGGATGGACGTCGTGCTCTACGACGACCTCTCCCGCCGCGGGGCCGCGCGTACGGCGCGGGCGTTGTGCGGAGATCCGAAAATTTCCCTGGTGGAAGGCGACGTGGCGGACGTGCGCGGTGTCGAGGCGCTCTTCGGCGCGCACGGGCCCTTCGACCTGATCCTGCATCAGGCGGGGCAGGTGGCGGTGACAGCCTCCCTGAGTGATCCGAGACGCGACTTCGAGGTGAACGCCGCAGGTACGCTCAACCTGCTCCTCGCCGCGCGGGCCCAGGCCGACGCCACGAGCGTGGCGCCTGTCTTCCTGTATCCCTCCACGAACAAGGTGTACGGCACTCTCGAGGGCGTCGCCGTGGTCGAGCAGGACTCGCGAAGAGCTTTTGCGAACTTGCCCTTCGGCGTGCCGGAGGAGATGCCTCTCGTGTTCGACGTGCCGTACGCCGGCTCGAAGGGCATCGCCGAACGCTACGTGGAGATGTTCGCGAAACTCTATGGCCTGCCGGCCGTCGTGTTCCGCCAGTCCTGCATCTACGGCCCCGGGCAGTACGGAGCCGAGGAGCAGGGCTGGGTCGCCTGGTTCGCCATCGCCGCCGCGCTCGGGCGTCCGGTGACCCTCTTCGGAGACGGCAAGCAGCTGCGTGACGTGCTCTCGATCGACGACCTCCTCGATCTGTACGTCCTCGCCTACCAGCGCATCGAATCCGTCTCGGGCTGCGTCTTCAACGTGGGGGGAGGGCCCCGCTTCACGCTCTCGCTCAACGAGCTCGTGACGCTGCTCGCGTCCCAGGGGCAGCCGCTCGTTGTGATGCACCAGGCGCCGCGCGCCGGGGATCAGGCCGTCTATGTGTCGGACGTCTCGCGCGCGAGAAGGCTGCTCGGCTGGGAGCCGCGGATCGACCCGCGCACCGGCGTCTCGCTTCTGCTCGGCTGGGTGAGCGAGAATGCCCAAAACATCCGGGAGGTGCTGGGCGGGTCATGACAGGCGACGGCAACCGCAGGGGCAGCGACGACATCGGAGATCTTCGATCCGAATTTCAATCCGGCGTGTCAGGCCCGGAATCTCCGGCGCGCCGGAGATTCTTCACCGTGCTCGCGCTCGCCGCATCCGCCGCCATGACCGGCATGCTCGGCTCGGCCATGGGCATCCTCTCTCTTGCGCCTCTGCGCAAGCGGCGCATGGAGGGAGCCGGAGCCGGAGCCGGAGCCGGGGCCGGAGCCGGCCGGCTCGAGCTCGGGACGCTCGCCGCCTTTGCCGCGACGCGCGACGGGAGCGCCGGGCCGCAGGAGATCGTCGTCACCCGCACGTTCGCCGACGGCTACATGACGCGTCGCGTGAAGGAACGCGTGGCGGTGGTGGCGGATCCGCGCGCCAGCGCGGGGCTGGCCGTGCTCTCCACGACCTGCTCGCACCTGGGGTGCGGCGTGAGCTGGAGCGCCGAGCGCAAGGCGTTCCTCTGCCCGTGCCACGGCGGCGTCTATGCGCCCGACGGCACGGTGCTCGGCGGGCCGCCGCCGCGACCGCTCACGCGGCTGCCGTTCGTCGTGGAGGCCGGTCGATTGAGCCTCGACCTGTCGCAGCTCGCCGCCCTGAGCGTTCGTTCCACGGACGCCTGCATGAAAGAGGAAGAGGCATGACGCGGGGGCTCGCGCGATGAGCGCGATCTTCGCCAGCATCAAGCGCTTCCTCGAGGAACGCGGCGGTGTCGTCTCGGCGTGGCGGCATTTCGCGGACGAGCCCACCCCGATCAGGCGCGCGTGGTTCTTCACGCTCGGCTCGGCCGCGCTCCTGGCCTTCGTCATCCAGCTCGCCACCGGAGCCCTGCTCGCGCTCTCCTACGCGCCGACGCCGGATCACGCGCACGAGAGCGTGAAGGTGATCGAGACCCAGCTCCCCGCCGGCTCGCTCGTGCGCGGGCTCCATCACTGGGGCGCGTCGGCCATGGTGCTGCTCGTGGCGCTGCACCTGGTGCGCACGTTCGGCTTCGGCGCGTACAAGAAGCCGCGCGAGCTGAACTGGCTCGTCGGCGTGGTGCTCCTGATCCTCGTGCTGGGCTTCGGCTTCACGGGCTATCTGCTGCCCTGGGATCAGAAGGCCTACTGGGCGACCGTGGTGGGCACGAAGACGCCGTCGGCCATGCCCGTGATCGGCGCGGCCACCGAGAAGATGCTGGCGGGCGGCCCCTCGGTCGGTGCGTACACGCTGACGCGGTTCTACGCGCTGCACATCGTGCTGCTGCCGCTTCTCACGATGCTCCTCATCGGCATCCATCTCCTGCTGCTCCGGCGGCACGGCCACGCGGGACCGACGACCGGACCCGATCCGCGCGAGCCGTTCTTCCCCTATCAGTTCGCGCGCGACGCGCTGGTCGGGCTGCTCCTGGTGACCGCGCTCTTCTGGCTGGCCGCGCGGCATCCGGCGCCGCTCGAACGGCTCGCGGATCCGTCGGACACCAGCTATTCGCCGCGCCCCGAGTGGTATTTCCTGCCGCTCTTCCAGATGCTCAAGCTCTTCAAGGGACCGCTCGAGCCGATCGGCACGGCAGTCCTGCCCGGGCTCGCGATCGGCCTCCTGGCGCTGGTGCCCTGGCTGGATCGCGGCCCGGAACGCCGCCCCGGCAAGCGCCGCGGAATCCTGCTCGCGGGGAGCGTGGGGGGCCTCGCAATTCTCGTGCTCCTGGGGCTGGGCGCCGCGGACCAGCCGAAGAACGCGCCGCCCTCCGCCCTGGGACCGAATGCGGAGCCCCCGCCCGAACCCCGCATCCTCGGCGGTGCCGTGGCGTTCGAGCGGCGGGCCTGCGTGCGTTGCCACGGGGCGGAAGGAAATGGCGGTGCGGCGGCACCCGAAGGCTTCGCGCTCGTGGGGCGGAGCGACACGCTCTCCGAAGACAAGCTCGCGACGCACATCCGGGAGATGTCACCTCCGGCCAAGCCGGTGGCGGACGTTCCGGGAGAGAACGATCCCGACAAGGACATCCCCTCGCTCGTCGTTTACGCGCGGGCGCTGCAGCAAGGGCCGGTTCCCCTGGGCCGCCTCTCCGCGACGATCCGCCTCGGGGGTGCCGTCATGGATCGGGAGGAGTGCCGCACCTGCCACGTGGTCTTCGGTGAGGGGGGGCGCCGCGGCCCCGAGCTCACGCGTCTGTCGGGCAAGCGCGATCGGCCCTGGCTGGTCGGGCACTTCCAGGAGCCCAAGAAATTCGTCCCGGGCTCGAAGATGCCGTCTTTCCGCGACCTGCCCGAGGCAGAGCTCGCGGCGATGTCGGACTATCTGCTCGCGATTCCCTGATCGCCCGGCGCGCATCTCGGGAACCGTGCGGTTCCCGAGATGCCCCCGCGGTGGTGGCCCCTCTTACTTCTTCTTGGCTCCGAGAATCGCGTCCTTCGCGGCCTTGGCCACACGGAACTTCACGACCTTCTTGGCCGGGATCTTGATGGTGGCGCCCGTCGCCGGATTGCGCCCCATGCGGGCCTTGCGGCTCACGAGCACGAGCTTTCCGAGTCCCGGCAGCGTGAAGGCGTTCTTCGCCTCCTTGTACGCCAGGGCGGCGAGCTCCTCGATGAACTGAACCGCCACCTTCTTGGTGACGCCCGTCTTCGTGCTGAGATGGTCTGCGATCTGCGTCTTGGTCATCGGCTTCGGCATCTGGTCTCGTCCTTTCCCAATTGGAGTGCCCGCAATTGTCGCTTCGAACGGCCCTTTCATGCAATGGGAGAGGCCTCACAAGCGGTGCGGCCCCTCCGTCAGCGCCGAAACCCAGGCGTCCCTGAGCGTAAACTGCCCGCCTCCCGTCATGACGCTCCCGCGATTCCTCGCGCTCCTCACGGCTCTGGCGATCGCGGCGGGAGCGTGCGCCCGGCGCCAAGCCGCTCCCGATATGCTCGTCATCGCGTCCGAGCGGGACGTGGAAGGCCTCGACCCGCACACGGCCGGGCAGGTGCTGCAGACGCAGACCGTGCTGGCGAACGTCTACGAAGGGCTGGTGACGTTCGACCCGCAGATGTCTCTCGTCCCGGCGCTCGCGCTCTCCTGGACCAACCCCGACGAGCTGACCTGGGATTTCCAGATCCGTGGCGCGGTGCCTTTTCAGTCCGGTGGATTGCTGGAGGGGGACGACGTCGTGTTCAGCCTGCAGCGCGCGCGCGACAATCCCCGCTCGGTGCTGCGCGGTGCTCTCGCCCACGTCACCGAGATCCGCGCGCTGGCGCACGATCGCGTGCGCGTGGTGACCTCGCGCGCGGATGCCTCCCTGATCTCCCGGCTGAGGCAGGTCTTCATCGTGTCCCGCCGCTTCATGGCGGCCAACGGCGAGGGCGCGCTCGCGGCCCGGTCGGCCGGCACCGGGCCGTACCGCGTCGCCTCGCGGCGCGAGGGCGAGACGATCGACCTGACGCGTTTCGACGAATACTGGCGCGGCACACCCGCCATCCCGAAGGCTCGCTTCGTGGCGCGCTCGTTCGGCGAAGCGGCGCTGGCCGCTCAGGTGCCGCCCACCGGCCGCCTGCTCTTTCGCCTGAAGCCGGGAACGCCCGCGGCCCAGGCGGGGGAGAACGTCCGCTACGCGACGCCCGGACTCGGCGTGCAATACCTCTCCTTCGATCTCCGGCGCCGAACCTCGCCGCGGGTGCGGCTGCGTGCGGGGCAGAGCGGGAATCCGTTCCTCGATGGACGGGTGCGCGAAGCCGTCGCGCTCGTCCTGGATCACCCGCGCCTCCTCAGGGAGGCCGCGGGTGAGGACGGATTCACGCCCACCCAGCTCGTTCCCCCCGACGTGTTCGGATTCGACCCCTCGATCGCAGCTCCGCGCAGAAACCGCGACGAAGCGCGTCGGCTGATGGCGAGCTCCGATTTCGCGGCGGGATTCGACGTGGAGCTGGATCTGCGGCCCCTGAACACCGCCATGGCGCCCGCGCTCGTCCGCGACCTCGCGGAGCTCGGCATTCTCGTCTCGCCGAACATCCTTCCCGACAAGGAGTTTTTCGGCCGGCTCGCCAGCGGCGATTCCTCTCTCTGCATCCTTCGCTTCTTCTGCTGGACGGGAGATGCGCAGAAGATTCTCGACGACGTCTTCCATTCGCGCGACCGCAGCACCGGTCTCGGCGAGTTCAACTTCGCCTACGAAAGCAATCCCGTGCCGGGGATCGACGCCGAGATCGAGGCCTCCCGCTCGGCCTCGGCCCCCGCTGTTCGCCTGAACCTGCTCCAGCAGGCGATGCGGCGCGTCGTCGTCTCACGGCTCGCGATTCCGCTCCTGCAGGACAAGGACGTCACGTACGCGCCCCCCGACCTGGAATGGACGCCGCGTGAAGACGGGTTCCGGCTCGTCTTCGAGGCCCGCTTCAAGGGCTGAGCCTCGGGCTCGCGCGTGGAGCGGGAGCTCGAGGCCGGGCCGCGAACGAAAGGGAGCGAGATCTTCCGGATGCGAGCGTCGCTGACGAAAATTTCCTTCTGCGGGAGAGACTCCACTACATTGGCGGAGGAGGACCCTGATGTACGACCCCAGTATCACCCAGCCCATGCGAGACGAATTGACCGCCATCGGCGTGAGCGAGCTCCGCACCCCCGACGAGGTCGACGCCGTGCTCCGCGACAGCGCCGGCACCACTCTCTTGATCGTGAATTCCGTCTGCGGCTGCGCCGCGGGCATGGCCCGCCCCGGTCTTCGATCGGCGCTGCAGGCCGGACGGCCCGACCGGGTGGTCTCGGTGTTTGCGGGCGTGGACGGCGACGCCACGCGCCGCGCGCGCGGCTACTTCGCCGCGCTGCCGCCAAGCAGCCCGTTCTTCGCGCTCTTCAAAGACGGCCGCCTGGTCCACCACATCCCCCGCAACCGCATCGAGGGGCGCGACGCCCAGTCGCTGTCGTCCGACCTGATCGCCGCCATCGCCAGCGCCAAGGTCGCGAGCACGTCGCCCGACTCCGAGGCCGTGGCCGCTCCGGCGCTGCACCTCCCCGGACACCAGGGATAGAAAGCTCTCGGAGTCTGTCCCGGGATGACTCGGACAGGCTCCTTGGTTGACGCCGGCGTGCTCTGCGCGCCGGCCCTCGCGTTTCTCAGCGGTCCAGCAGGCGGTCGCGGTCGACCAGGACCACGACGTTCAGGTGAATCGGCCTGAGGCGTTCGAAGGCGGCCAGGAGCGGAGGGTTGGTGCCCGCCAGCTCGATCTCTTCCCTCGTTCCCGATCTCAGCTCGTCGATCACCGCGCGATAAGGAAACGGCTCGAGCACGAGCTCTTCGCCGGAAGCCGTGGGGGGCCGCTCCACGTGAGAACGGACGAGGATGCTCCCCTCGTCGTCGAGGAGAAAGGTCTCCGTCACGGCGGGAACCGAGGGCATGGCCAGCAGCCCCTTCTTCACCATCTCGAGCGTCAGCTCGAGGCCCACGACGCCGATGAAGTGTCCGGTGTCATCGAAGATCGACGTGCTGCAGGGCAGCAGCAGGAGCTTCGTCCCCACGGCGTCCACGTGCGGACTGCCCCACCGGACGCCGCGCTTCCCGGCGGACATCGTGTACCAGGGACGCTGCCGCGGATCGTAGCCGGCCGGGATCGCCGTTCCCGGATAGAAAGACGAGACGCCGTTCTCAAGCCCGATGAAGGACCAGATCAGCAGCCGATGAAGGTTTTCCAGGGATTCCTCCGCGGGGTCGATGCTGCCGTCCCCGTTCACGTCACCGCTCTGGAGGAACATCTGCCGGCGTAGCGGAACGACCGAGGTGAGGCGCTGGATATCGGGGAGCGCGTCTTTCAGCGGCAGCCCCGGCGGAAGGGTGAAGACGGGCGATTGCATGCTGACCGCGCCGTGGTAACGCTCGGATTTCCGCAGGTCCGCCGGACGGCGGAGGGGATCCCGGAACTCGTCGGAGAGCAGGAAGCCGTCTTTGCTCGGCGTGCCGTGCGTGAGCGCCTGCACTGTGGCGGCCGCCAGTCCCTGCACCGCCCCCTCGAACTGCAGGAAGTGGTTCTCGATGCCCTGACCCATCGCGGAGACCTGCACCATCAGCTCGTCCAGACGCTGCTCCCGGTGGCGTGCGGCCTCGAGCGCGGCGTTCTGCCGGTAGATGCCGTAGACGAGCCCGAGCGAGCTCACCGCGATCACGAACGACAGCACGCTGAGCGTGACGCGCCGGTAGCGTGCCATCGCGCGCAACAGCCGCTGGATCGGGGTATCGGGGAGCGAGAGGACGGCTTCGTCGCGCAGGAAGCGTCGCACGTCGGCGGCCAGCGCACCGACGCTCTCGAAACGATCCTCTCGCCGGAATGCGGTCGTCTTGTCCACGATGGCGGCCAGCGCCGCGGGCGCGGCCGCGGGCATCGGCCGCTTCCGGCCGGCGGCGGTGTGGGCCATGACCTCTCCCAAAGAATCGCCCGGGATGGCGGGCTGCAGGGTGATCAGCTCGAAGAGGATCAGGCCCAGCGAGTACTGGTCGCTCCGCCCGTCGAGCTGATCGCTCGGCATCGAGAGCTGATCGGGAGACATGTAGCGCGGCGTTCCCATGATGGTGCCCAGCTGGGTGGCGTCGGGCCCCTCGTCAGCCCCGGGTGTGAGCTCGACGGCGGGCGTCACGCGCGCGGAGCTGGGGCCCATCAGGCGGGCAAGCCCCCAGTCCATGACATAGACCTCGTTGTAGCTGCCGAGCATCAGGTTCGGGGGCTTCAGGTCGCGGTGGATCACGCCCTTCCCGTGCGCGTACGAGATGGCGTCGCACACCTTCAGGAAGTGCTCGAGCCGGGTGGAGAGCGTGTGCGCCTCGTCGAGCCGCCGGCCCGCTGATTCGGCGGCACGGGTCTCGGCGAGGAACTGGCCGAAGGTCACCCCTTGGACGAGCTTCATCGCGTAGCCGACCGTGCCGTCCGTCTCGACCTCGAGGCCGTACACCGGGACGATGTGCGGATGGTCCAGCTGGGCCGTGATCTGGACCTCGCGCACGAACCGCCCCACGGCTTCGTCGGGCGAGCCGGCGTCGCGGGTGAGCTGCTTGAGAGCCACCTTGCGCCGGAGGTTCAGGTCGCGCGCGAGCCAGATGAGGCCCATGCCCCCCTTGCCGACGGTCCCGAGCAGCTCGTAGCGCGCCTTCTCTTTCGTTTTATGGCCCGCTCCCGCGGCATCTCGGGCGAGCGAGACGTGAGGAGGAGCCGGCAGGACCTCGGTGAGCTCCATCGGCTCGCGGGCATGAAGTGCGTGAAACGCCTGGTCCGAGACGAGGTCCCTGCCTTTCAAGTACGACAGGAACCGCTCCGGATCGTCCGAGCCGGTCTCGTCCTGGAACCTCGCCAGGAGGCCGTCGGGGTCCGCACCGGACCTCTTCGGGATCACATCCTTCACATCGGAGAGCCTCATGGAATTGCGCGCGATCTTACCGGGGAACCGAAGCCTTTCGGCGCGTTCCTGGCACTCGCATTGCAAATCCGCGGGGGACAGAGGAGGTCCGCCATGGAAAAGAATTTTTCATCCATCGGTACCGACGTGAAGACGGGAGCTCCCGGCAATTCGGGGGCTCGGAACATCCCCCGACGCGATGTTGGCGCTCAGGCGCGCGACGCCGTCCTCGAAGAAAAGAACATGGCCGGCGACCTGGCGTCGGACGCGAGTGAAGAGTGCGGAGGGCTGGCCGACCGGGCTCTGAAAATGGGCGAGGAAGGGCGCGACCAGATCAACCGCGCGGCACGAAAATTCACGGAATATGCCCGGGAGCACACCGGTGTCGTGACCCTGAGCGCTCTGGCTCTCGGCATCCTCGTGGGGCGCTTGCTGATGCCGGCGCGCGACTGATCGCAGGAATTCTTACATTCGCGATGGAAAGGGCTGCAGCGATGCGGCCCCTTCCAATTGGGAGCGCTGGACTCGACGGACGTTCGTCGGACGTTCGTCGGAGGGCAACGTTGTTGCATTGACGACGGCGGGAGCGGCATCGGGTTGGAGCGCTCCGGGGACGCTTTCTTCATGGTCAAGAAACCAGATTCTCCAGAGACCCCAGAAACGGGAACGATTCCGGACATCATGGTCATCGAAGACGATGAGGTCATCCGCGCCGGACTCGGCGAGCTGCTCGCCCAGCAGGGCTACCGCGTGGAGCTGCTCCCCAACGGACGCGATGCCCTGGAACGGCTTCGCTCCGGGCCTCCTCCGGCCGTGATCCTGCTGGACCTCAGCATGCCCGTCATGTCCGGCTGGGAATTCTTGGACGAGAAGGTGAAGGATCCGGCGCTCGCCGCGATCCCCGTGATCGTGATGTCGGCCACCGGCGAGCCGCTCGGGGATTCGAGCTCCAGCTGTGCGGCCTTCGTTCGCAAGCCTTTCGCGTTCACGCAGCTGCTGCACATTCTGCAAGGGCAGCGTTCCGAGAGCTGACAGCCAAGTCTCCGGCACGCTGCTTGCTGAACGGCGAGAAGGAGGATTTCACATGTTGCTCACGATCGGAGTCATTCTTCTCGTCGCGTGGCTGCTCGGTCTCTTCGCCTTTCATGTTTCGGGCGGGCTCATCCATCTCGTCCTGGTGCTCGCCGTGATCGCGTTCATCGTCCATCTCATCACGGGACGCCGGGGCGTGGTCTGAGGCGCAGGCACCCGCTCCGCGCTCCAGAGCCCATCGGGTATCGTTGAACCGTGAAGGAACTCTGGTCTCCGCGCGATGCCTCGAGCCTCGACTCCTTTCGAGCGGCCGTGAGGCGCCAGGATCTCCTGGGCGCGCTCGCGGCCGTCGAAGGGAGCGCGGCGGCTCTGGCCGCCCAGGATCGGGCGCAGCTGGAGAGCTGGGGTGCCGAAGTGAGGTGCGCCCTGGAATTTCGTCCTGCCGCCACACCGCACGAGCAGGCGCGAGCGCTGGCGGGGGTGCTGGGCGACGGCGCCGGTTTTCAGGGAGACGAGCTCGACTATTACAGCTCCAGCAACTGCCTGATCCACGAGGTCATCGAGCGGCGCCGGGGAATGCCGATCCTGTTGTCGATCGTCTGGCTCGAGGTGGGAAGGCAGGCGAAGCTCACGCTCTGCGGCGTGGGGATGCCCGGCCATTTTCTCGTTCGGGTCGGCGGGGCCAAGGGCGTGCTCGTGGATCCGTTCTCCGGCGGCTCCATCGTGAGCCTCGAGGATTGCCGGCGCACGGTGCGCGAGCTGTCGGGGGGAGCGTTCGCGTGGACGGATGATTTCCTCAGCCCCAGCACCACGGATCAGATCCTCGAGCGCGTTCTCCAGAACCTGGCGGGCAGCTATTCCC
>JBDSFL010000266.1:0-5697 GCA_039919545.1 Thermoanaerobaculia bacterium
GCCGGGCTCGCGATCCCGGATTTTCCTCTCGCCTTCGGTGGGCTCGTTCCGCCGGCATCCGCGTTCGTGCTGCCGGGAGTCGCCATCCATTTCGCGCACCGCCTCGGCGCGCTCCTCGTGGTCGTGCTCGTCGCGCGCGCCGTGTCGGCTTTGGCTCAGCTGGACGGGCCCGGAATCACGGGGTCGCTCGGCTCGACCTGGATCGTCCTTCTCATCAGCCAGGTCGTCCTCGGGGCGTTCTCGATCTACACTCGGAAGATGCCCGCCCTCACCACGGCTCATCTCGCCACCGGCGCGCTTTGTTTCGTGACGGGAGTCCTGCTCTCGGTGGCGCTCGCCGAGCTCCGCCGAGCCCCGGCTCTCCATGCCGGAGCCATCGAGGCCGATCCCTCGTTCGCACAGCGGATTTCCGCATGATGGCGGCCGAGCTCGATTCGCCCGTGCCCGTTTCCGCGAAGCGTTCCAAGGTCTCGAACCTGCTCGAGCTGACGAAGCCGCGCATCACCTTCTTCGTCGTGATGACGGCATTCGTCGGGTTCGCGGTGGGGCTCTCGGGTCCGCTCGCCACGATCGACTGGACGCTCCTGGCCCACACGATGATCGGCACGGCTCTCGTGGCCTCCGGAACGAGCGCCTTCAATCAGATCTGGGAGATCGATCTGGACCGGAAGATGGCCCGCACGGCGTCGCGCCCGCTCCCCGCGGGACGGCTCGCCAAGGGTGAGGCGATCGTCTTCGCCTCGCTGATGTCCATCGCCGGGATCGCCGAGCTCTACTTTTACGTCAACCCGCTCACGTCGCTCCTCGCGGCCGCCACGCTCTCGAGCTACGTGCTGGCCTACACGCCGCTGAAGACCCGCTCCACGCTTTCCACGCTCGTCGGTGCGATTCCGGGCGCGCTTCCGCCGCTCGGCGGTTTCACCGCGTCGCACGGTTCGCTCGCGGCGCCGGGCTGGGCTCTCTTCGCGATCCTCTTTCTGTGGCAGCTGCCGCACTTCCATGCCATCGGATGGCGTCACCGCGTGGATTACGGCCGCGCCGGCGTGAAAATTCTCTCCACCGTGGATCCGAGCGGCCGCCGCATCGCGCGGCACACGCTCGTCACGTGCCTCGCCCTCTTTCCCGTCGTCCTGCTTCCCACCTATCTCGGCTCCGCCGGGAACCTTTATGCCGTGGGAGCGTTCGTGCTCACGGTCTGCTTCCTGGCGGCGGGGATCCGCTTCGCGCGGACGACCACCGACGCGAACGCGCTGACGCTGTTCCTGGTCTCGATCGGATGGCTGCCCGCGGTGCTCTTCCTCCTCGTCTTCGACCGGATCAGCGGCTGAGCGCCACCTCTGGTCCCGTCGAGGTCAACGAACTTTCCGCCTGTTATGGCGAGCGGAAAGCGCTCGACCAGGTTTCGTTCCGCGTCGCCGCGGGAGAAATTTTCGGGCTCCTCGGCCCGAACGGCGGCGGAAAGACCACTCTCTTCCGCATCCTGGCGACGCTCCAGCGTCCGTCCTCGGGCTCCTTCCGCATCGCAGGCCTCGATCCGGAAGGCGACCGGCGCGCGCTGCGGCGGCGCCTCGGCGTCGTCTTCCAGTCTCCGAGTCTCGACCGCAAGCTGACCGTTCGCGAGAACCTCGCATTCCAGGGAGCGCTCTACGGCCTCTCGGGCGCCCGGCTCGCCGAGCGCGCCCGGGCGCTCCTCCTGCGTCTCTCGATCGCCGACCGCGCCGACGACCTCGTCGAGACGCTCTCGGGAGGGCTGGCGCGACGCGTCGAGATCGCCAAGGCCTTGCTGCATGCCCCGTCGGTCCTGCTCCTCGACGAGCCCTCGACCGGTCTCGATCCGGGTGCCCGAAAGGATCTGCGTGAGCTGCTCGCCGAGCTCGCGCGGCGCGACGGCACCACGGTGCTCCTCACGACTCACCTCTTCGAGGAAGCCGAGGCCTCGGATCGCATCGGCATCCTGGACCGCGGGCGGCTGCTCGCGCTGGGAACGCCGGCAGAGCTGAAGCAGACCGTGGGCGGTGACGTGATCACGCTCGAGACCGCCGACGGCGCGGAGGCGATCCGGCTCGGAGCCGAGATCGGCCGCCGCTTCGGCGCCACGGCCGGAGCGCCCGCAGCCGTCGGGTCGGCCGTGAGGATCGAGCTCCAGAAGGCTCATGCGTTCATCCCTCCCCTCGTCGAGGCTTTTCCGGGACGCTTTCGCTCCGTCACGCTCGGCGCGCCCTCTCTGGAAGACGTCTTCGTGGCGCGGACGGGCCGCCTGTTTCGCGAGAACGAGCCGGGCGAGGTGGCGTCATGAACGCGGCAGGCGCCCTGGCGCGACGCGAGATCGTCCGCTTTTTCCGGCAGCCGAGCCGCGTGGTGGGCGCCGTGCTCCCTCCGATCATGGCGTGGGTCCTGATCGGTTCCGGTTTCGGCAGCTCATTTCGAGCCCCTGGTGCGGCCGCGGCCTCTTCCAGCTACTTCGCGTACTTCTTTCCGGGCACGGTCGTCCTCGTCGTCCTCTTCGCCTCGATCTTCTCCACGATCTCGGTCATCGAGGATCGCCGCGAAGGCTTTCTCCAGGCCGTCCTGGTGTCACCCGCCCGGCCGAGCGAGATCGTGCTCGGCAAGGTCGCGGGCGGAACGGTCTTGGGCTTCCTGCAAGGGGGCGTCCTGCTCCTGCTCGTGCCGGTGCTCGGCCTGCCGTGGCGCTCGTCCGCCTTCCTGGGGGCGATCGGAATCGTGCTCGTGGTCTCGTTCGCGCTCACGGGTCTCGGATTCACGATCGCGTGGTCGCTCGAATCGACGCAGGGGTTCCACGCCATCATGAATCTGTTCCTGATCCCGATGTGGCTCCTCTCGGGCGCCTTCTTCCCGATGGCGGGCGCGCCGAGGTGGCTGCAGGTGGCGATGGCCATCAACCCGCTCACCTACGGGGTGGCCGCGCTGCGGCATGGGCTCGCGCCCGGGTCGGAGGGCCTACCGTCGACCGAGCTGACGCTGGCCGTCACGTTCGGCTTCGCGCTGCTCACGTTCGCGAGCTCGCTGCTCGTCGTCTCGCGCAATCCCACGGGGCCCGCCCGGCGTGCGCTGAAAAAGAAGAAGGGACCGGCTTCATGACCGAGAGCGCTGCCGCCCCGAGCCGGAATCGATTCCTCACGCCGGCCCTCCTCGCCTTCGGCACCTTCGCGTTGGTGTTCGGCGCGCTTCACTTCCTCGTCGTGCGCCCGATGGCGCGCAAGGCCGAGCCGCAATCCGTCTCCCCCGCGCAGAGTCCCGCGCTCGGAACCGTGCCTCCCTTCTCGCTCGTCACCGAGCACGGAACGACGCTGACGAATGCCGCGCTGCGCGGAAAGATCTGGATCGCCGACTTCGTCTTTCTCCGCTGCAGCGAGAGCTGCCCTGCCATGACGACCCAGATGAAGTCGCTGGTGGAGCGTCTGAACGGCCGCCCCGAGATCCGCTTCGTCTCGTTCGACGTGGACCCGGATCACGACACGGTGGCCGACCTGCTCACGTTCTCGAAATCTCTGGGCGCCGATCCTGCGCGCTGGAGCTTCCTGCACGGCCGCGACCGGAACACGATCCGGACGCTGTCCCGAGAGGGTTTCAAGCTCGGCCTCGACGGGGGCGACCCCGACGATCCGCAGCCCATCCTCCACTCCAGCCGCTTCGCCCTCGTGGACCGCGAAGGGATGCTCCGCGCGACCTACGACGGCAGCGATCCGGAAGACGTGAAGCGCCTGCTCGCCGACACCCTGGTCCTGGCAGACAAGTCGACGGCAAGCCGTTGACCGTCCGCGATCTCCCCGCGCTGAACGCGGTGCTGAACTCCATCAGCGCGGTCCTGCTGATCATCGGCTTCCGCCTGATCCGTTCGAAGCGCATCGTGCTGCACCGGCGCGTGATGACGGCAGCGTTCATCACCTCGACCCTCTTCCTGATCTCGTATCTCACGTACCACGCGCAGGTGGGAAGCGTGCGGTTCACCGGAACGGGGCCCGTGCGGATGGTGTACGTCACCATCCTCATCACTCACACGATCCTCGCGGCGCTCGTGGCGCCGCTCGCCATCACCACCATCGTCCTCGCCCGGCGAGGACGCTTCGAGACGCACCGGCGCTTCGCTCGCGTCACGCTCCCGATCTGGCTCTACGTCTCGGTGACGGGCGTCGTCATCTACACGATGCTGTACCAGCTCCGCTGGTCCTGACGCCCCGGCCTCAGTCGCGCGGCGTGTGCTCTCCGGAGTCGCGCCCGTCCGAACGACGCGTCTTTCCCCAGCGTGCCAGCAGCTCTCCGATGGCCGCGAGCGTCACCGGCTTCGAGAGAAAATCATCCATCCCTTCCGCCACGCACCGATCGCGGATCGCGTCCGACGTGAGCGCGGTGAGGGCCACGACCGGCAGCTCGTCTCCGCCCGGGAGAGAGCGCAGACGGCGGACCACCTGGTAGCCGTCCATCTCCGGCATCTGCACGTCGAGCAGCACCAGATCGAAATGCGAACGGGCGGCCACGTCGACCGCTTCGCGCCCCGAACCGCGCGAGACCACATCAGCCCCGCGCGACGTCAGCATGTGAGCGATGAGCTCGCGATTCTCGTCGTTGTCGTCCACCAGAAGCACGCGGGGACGGCGGCTGGCGCGGTCAGTAGGAGAGTCCTCACGGCGCGGAAGGGCGCCCGCATCCGCCACCTGCGCGAGGAATCTCCTCCCCGACTTCTCGATCTCCTTCTCGGCCTCGGCCCGCAGGATGGGTCCGGTCTTCTCGTCGCGCGCGGTCTCGAACGCGCTCATGAGCGCCGAAACCGAAGTGGTCAGGTCGCGATGCGTGGACTCGATCGTCTCGGCGGCCGCCTCCCGGGCCACCGCGAGCGCGGCGCGCGCCGCGTCCAGCTCGGCCCGGAGCCGCTGACGGGTGCTTCCGTCCAGGATCACCGCGTCGGCACCGCCGCCGGGGCGCGCCGCCACGATGGCCAGATAGGGGCGCGGCACGCCGTCGGGACTCACGAGCAGCACCTCCTCTTCGCGCAGCACGAAGGATGTGGTCGATTCCCCCGAGGTCGAGGCCAGGCGCGAGCGCAGCGCTTCGGGAAGCACATCGGAGCGCCGCACGTCGGCCCCCTCGAGCGCATCGAAGCGGCGGCCAATCCATTCGCAGAGCCGGCGGTTGACGGCCTGGATCCGGCCCTGCGCATCGATGCGGAGCAGCCCCACGGGCGCCGAGTCGAAGAGTCGCATGCGCGCCCCTTCCGCCCCCTCGGGGATGCGGGGATCCAGATGGAGGAGCCCGACCTCGGTCACGCGCCCGCCGGTTCGAATCGGGAACATCACCGCCAGCGCCTCGAATTTCCGGCCCTTGCGATCCGCGACCAGCGTTCGCCGCGCGGGATGTGAACGTCCGCTGTCGAAGACGTGGTCGAGCTCCGCGTGAAACTCGGAGGCATCGAGGCCCATGGCGCTCGAGATCTGGCGCCCGATGATCTCCTCGGGTCGAAATCCGAACAGAGCCGCGGCGCCGACATTGAAAGAATTCACGACACCCGAGCGGTCCACCGTCGAGAGAGCGAGGCTCTCCGCGCTGGTCAGGCCCTCTGAAAAGCCGAGCGCTCGACGGCGGGCCTGCGCGACAGAGGCATCGCTCCGGCGATGGGCCAGCTGGCTGAGCGCAAACACGACGAGCAGGGCCAGTGCCAGCGTGCAGAGCACCAGCTCGACG
>JBDSFL010000294.1:0-2796 GCA_039919545.1 Thermoanaerobaculia bacterium
CAAGCCGCGCGACAAGGCCAAGGTCGAGGTATCGGTGCTCCTGGCCGAGCGATGGATCTCACGAATCGAGTGTAGCCGTCGCCACGCGGTCCAAGCGGTCCGATTGAAGCATGCCCACAGCGGGCCCCGCCGACAGCGCTCGGAGCCTGCTTGAGTCATCCCGAAAATCACGTTCCGGGCGCTGCGGGGTCGATTGCAAGGCGGCGCGACGACAGGTGGTCCGGAAGATCTACCGCCGCCCGAGTCTGGACCCGAGCGGCGGTATCAGGAGACCGGCTCAGGGAAGGCCGGTGAGCACCGTGGTCGACGAGCTGCCGTCAGCGTTCGTCGAGATCTCCTTCACCAGAATGCCCTCGTCCACCGCCGCCCACTGCTCCTGCTTCACGGTGGCCGTGCCCGTCGCGTTGAAGTTTCGTGTGATGTGTACGGTGTTGAAGGTCCTTCCGAAGCTCGACGTCAGCGATTCGTTCACGGCAGTCACCTTGCCGTTGCCGGAGACCGATTGCGAGTTGATCGTCGGGCCGGGGTTGTTCACGAGAGTCTGGCTGACGGAGGGCGAATCCCACGTCGCCCCCTCGCAAAACCTCACCGAGGGGCCGGTGATCTGGCTGGGCGTGCAGGTGAGCACGCTGCTGATCGTGAAGCCGAACGTCTGGGTGGACGTGTCGATCCGCGAAAGATTGACGAGTCCGGCGGAATCGACCGCATAGGTCAGTGTGCTGGTGGTGTCGGTGCTGGCGATGGAGGTACTGGCGAGCGTGCGCGTGCGTGTCGTCGTGTTGTTCACGATCAAGTACGAGGTCTGCGATGTCTGACTCGCTCCGCCGCTCGTCGTCGACAGATAAGGGAACGCGACGTTGAGGCGCGGGTAGGCCACGTCGATGCAACCCCCTCCTCCGTTCGGAATCTGGAAGCGTGTGATCGCGGGCCCGACCTGGAAGGGGTCGTTGGAGCCGGCGTCGATGACCGTGGCGAGCGCCCAGTATTTCGCGTTCGGCGTCGTCGACGTCACGTCGAGCGATCCGGTCGAGTCGGCGGGAACGCCGAGCTCGTCGAGCACGCTGTTGATCTGGCTCATCGACGACGCGAGGAGAGTGCGCGTGACGACGTTTCCGCCACCGCGGAAGGTGAGGGTCACGTCGGTCTGGGGTCCCGAGTTGAAGAAGATCAGATTCGTGCGCGCGTTGCGATTCGACAAAGCGGCGAAGCGTGCGGTGTCTCCCGTCACCAGGTAGTCGGTGAGCGGAATGGCCGGCAGCTCCTGACCCGAGGTCGATCCGTCGGCGGCCACGTTGTACGTGCGCGACAGCGCCAGGAGGGGGCGGTTCGAGGTGAGGGTGATCGCACCGGAGACGCCGTCCTTGCCGAACGTCGCCAGGATCACGTCATCGAGGGCGAGCAGCTGACGCCCTCCCAGCGTGATCGAGCGCGTTTCCGGATTCGGGGTGGACTGGTCGCGGACGTAGAGGCCCAGGGTGAGCGTGGCCTGCGATTCAGAGGTGTTGAAAACACGCAGATCGGAACGGAACTTCGAGTCGTTCGCGCCGGACGCATGCGCGGCCGCCGTCAGCACCAGGCTCGTGGCAGCCGTCGAGGAGCGCACCGCGAGCACGGGGAACGGGTCGCCTGTCCTGTTGTCGATGACGGTGGCGTAGGCGAACAACGGCACCGTGGCCGTCACTTCGGCGCGAGCCACCGTCGTGGCGTTGGCCCCCGCCGCGTCGAACACGTCGTTGATCTGGGTCTGGCCAAACGGCTTGACCTCCCGCGAGGTGGTGCCGAGCAGCTGACCGCTTCCGCCATAGAGGCGAACCGTGGCCGTGCCGAGCGTGCCTGTGGTGGACGCGAAGCCGACGTTCGAGCGATATACGTCCGACTTCGCGAGGAACACGAGGTGCCCCGTCTGCCCCACGGGCAGCGCGCTGTCTGCGAGGGCGCCGGGGAGATACATGCCGTAGGAGCGGTCGGGAAGCTGGTTGTAGGTGCGGCTGGCCACGACGAGGCCGGTGGTCGTGGAGTCAACGAAGATCGATCCACCACCCGATCGGGCGAAGAGCGAGTCGACGATGTCATCGAGCGCGATCTGGCCGTTCGCGGGAACGGTTTTCGTGGCGGGCGTCGGCAGCGTCGCGTTGTCTTCGTCGGCAGGCAGGAACCGGATCGAAACCGAGGCCGCGCTCGCGCCCGGGTTCACGATGGTCAAGTCGGTCCGATAGCGGGCTCCGTTCTGGCCATTGGCATGCGCCGAAGCCGGAATCACGTACCGCTCGGCCAGGATGGGGCTCGCCAGCAGGCAGGCGGCGACTGTGGACAGGGCAAGGCCCCGGCGATCGAACAAGAATTTCATGTTTAACTTCCCTTGGGCCCGATTCGCACTGTGAATGCGTGCTGAAATTTTACGACGAGGCTGCATGTGGCGGCAAGCGCAGAGTCCGCTTCGCGGGCCGAATGTCCCGTATTCGTGACATCGCATCGACATGTCGAACCAAAGTAACCTCTGCGCATGGCAACCTGCGACTACTGTCACGCCCGAAAAGGAAAGAGGCAATGTCCCGCGCTGGGTGCCATCTGCTCGGTGTGCTGCGGCACCCACAGACTGAAGAGCATTCCATGCCCATCGAGCTGCGGCTACCTGGGGGGCCTCTCGATCGTCGCCGATCCGGAAATACAGAAGGTGGCGGTCTCGCGCGAGGCCTTCGAGGTCGCGTGCGAGAAGCTCATGGATTTCACCTTGAGCCCGGCCGCCCGAGATGTCGAAGGTGAAGCCCTGCAGCTTTGCGTTCCTTCCGGCGATCC